>CABSAN010000062.1 GCA_902475785.1 uncultured Collinsella sp. | reverse complement strand
GACAGCTACTGCTACTGGAAGGCCGACAAGTGGGTTCTCTGCCATGCTGACAGCCCCAAGGCTGCCGAGGGCGGCTACGTAGGCCTCATCGGTAAAAACCTCGACATCACCGTGGACTAGAATCTTCTGTCTCGATCTGTAACATCTAGCGTGCCAAATCGTCTCTACCTGTTACAGATTTAAACAAACTGCAGGGGCCGCCCGAAAAATCTCGATCTGTAACACCAGACCCGGTTTTGGCGGCCTAACTGTTACAGATCGAGACAAACCGCCCCCAATCCACCACAAAGGTGCCTGTCCCCATTGCGGTGGTTGTCTAGAGCAGGCTGCGCAGATAGTCAGCCATATATGGAACAGCGAAACGCACGTAACCGCGGCGCGCCTGTTCGATTACGCCGGCGTCGATGAGGCGCCGGCGATACTTTTGTGCGTAGTCCGGTGTGACTGACATACGCTTCGCAACATCAGAAATGCGAGACACGGCGGCTTCGTCATCAGTCATTGCGGCGAGAAACGCAACATCTTGGTCCGATAGCGCGGCGAGTGTCGTTTCGCACACATCGTTTTCGAAATCGGCCTTTGACGCTTCGATTGCTCCGTCGACTTGCTCTGGCGTTACGTGTTCTCCTGCCTGGCAACGATTGGCGATGTTGTAGCCGATGAGCTGCAGCATGTAGGGCGAGCCCTGAGTTGCGCGAGCAGCGTCCAGCCGAAGATTGCCTGGAATATCAAGGTCGAGCTCTTCGAAAGCTCGCTGATAGTAGGCATCCACATCTCCAACTGAAAGCGGTTCGAGCGTGACCTTGCGTGCGCGGTTGAGAAATGTCAGTACGCGGTCGTTGAGTGTCGCGCAGACTGCTCCCGGGAGGCCCGCCATGACGAGCGCGACGTTGAGCCCCTCGCCGACCAGCTCTTGATAGGCGGTGACGAGCTGTCTGATCTCGGGCGAATTGGCCTGGAGCTCATCGATGAGGATGAGGATGCCGTGTCCCTGCTCGGTCAGCTTGCGCGCCAGCTGCGTGAGCTTGAACTGGAAGCTTTTGGTTTCCTGCACATCGCGCGTGAACTCAAGGCCGGCTGAGAAGCCGAAGACGCTCAGGCTGCCGCCCGCAAGTTTGGGGAGACGATGCTTGTTGGCGTAGGGCTCGCCCGCTTCCTGGATCTTCTCAACAATGCGCTCGAGCATATCCTCGGAGGCTACGGTGGGCGTGGCGACAACAAAGCCGAGCTTGCGTGCGCGATCGGCAAGTTCCCACAGCAGAACCGTTTTGCCGCTGCCTCGCTGGCCGAGCATGAGCATAGCCCGGTCTCGATTGCCCGGCTCCTGCTCAAGGCCGGAGATGAATGTCGAAATCACGCTCCCGCGCCCCACCAGATAGGACGGGCGATTTCCAAATGAGGGGGAGAAGATGGTTTCAGTCATGAGTCTCCTTTCCTTTTTTTCCTATTTTTTCCTTTTTTTCCTATTCAGTCAAATATCCCGCCGGCGAAGGCGGCTACGTAGGCCTCATCGGCAAGAACCTCGATATCGCCTGCGACTAGAATCTTCTGTCTCGATCTGTAACATCTAGCGGGCTAAATCGTCTCTACCTGTTACAGATCGAGACAAACGGGCCCAAACCACCACAAAGGTGCCTGTCCCCTTTGTGGTGGTTGGGCAGGCGGGTATCAGAAAGTGTCAGCTGTGGGCGGTCGCCGGGCCACCGTGTGCGAAAAGAAGTATCGACCTGCGCCGCTGTCGTTGGGCGAGGCCCTATTTGCGGGGATACTGAAACCACGACAAGCAGCGTATGAAAGGATCGATGCATGGCTTTCCGTAAAGACTTCTTGTGGGGCGGCGCGACGGCTGCTAACCAGTGCGAGGGCGCCTACAACGTGGACGGCCGCGGCCTGGCCAACGTGGACGTGGCTCCGCACGGCCCCGAGCGCTATGCGGTGGTCTCCGGCCAGCGTAAGATGCTTGACTTCGAGGACGGCTATTACTATCCCGCGCAGACCGGCATCGATTTCTATCACCACTACAAGGAGGACATCGCCCTCTTTGCCGAGATGGGTTTTAAGACCTTCCGCATGAGCCTGGCGTGGACCCGCATCTTCCCCAACGGTGACGAGACCGAGCCCAACGAGGCCGGCCTGGCCTTCTACGAGGACGTATTCCGCGAGTGTCAGGCGCACGGCATCGAGCCGCTCGTGACCATCACACACTTCGACTGCCCGATTCACCTCATCAAGGAGTACGGCGGCTGGCGCAACCGCAAACTCATCGACTTCTACAAGAACCTTGCGACCACGATCTTTACCCGCTACAAGGGCCTGGTGAAGTACTGGCTTACCTTTAACGAGATCAATATGATCTTGCACCTGCCGTTTATGGGTGCCGGTCTGGTCTTTGAGGAGGGCGAGAACAAGGAGGCCGTCGAGTACCTGGCCGCCCACAACGAGCTCGTCGCCAGCGCTTGGGCAACCAAGATCGCCCACGAGATCGACCCCGAGGTCAAGATCGGCTGCATGCTCGCCGCAGGTAGCTACTACCCCTACAGCTGCCGTCCGGGCGACGTGCGCCAGGCACAGCTCGACAACCAGGGCAACTACTTCTTCGTCGACGTCCAGAGCCGCGGCTACTACCCGGCCTATGCCGTCAAGAAGCTCGAGCGCTTGGGTATCGATGTGGGCATGACGGACGAGGACCGCGAGATCCTGGCCGCCAACACCGTCGACTTCATCAGCTTTAGCTACTACAGCACCCGTTGCTCCGCCGGTGCCGATAACCCCGATGTCGAGCGCACCCAGGGCAACGCCTTCGCCGGCGCCAAGAATCCCTACCTGCAGGAGAGCCAGTGGGGCTGGGCCATCGATCCGTTGGGCTTCCGTATTACGCTCAACGACCTGTATGACCGCTATCAGAAGCCGCTGTTTGTGGTCGAGAACGGTCTGGGCGCCAAGGATGTTGTCGAGGAGGATGGCTCCATCAACGATGACTACCGTATCGACTACCTGCGCCAGCATATTGCCGCGATGCGCGATGCGGTGACCGAGGACGGCGTTGACCTGCTGGGCTACACCACCTGGGGTCCGATCGACCTGGTGTCTGCCGGCACGGGCGAGATGTCCAAGCGCTACGGCTTTATCTATGTGGACCGCGACGACGCCGGCAACGGCACCCTCAAGCGTTCCAAAAAGAAGAGCTTCGACTGGTACAAGAAAGTTATTACTTCTAATGGTGAGGACCTTTCCTAAGGAAGCTGAGACACTCGACTTCATAGCCTCCTAACCAAGGCGCCCGGCGAGCAGGTAATGTTCGCCGGGCGCCTTGCCGTCTGCGGATTTTGGGACATATGGCTCGCTTTTTGAGCCTGCCTGTCGGTACACTAAAAGCACTATGGGTACCCGCGAGCGACATATCGGCCACGCGGCCGCCCGATCCGCACCCGTGGCGGATCCCAGGGGCGGCAGGCTCTTCGCCATGCCGCGATTCCTTGTTGGCATAACACATCAGGTGTACCGTCACCGCGTCTTCGCTATCGCCGGCGCCATCACCGCGCTGTTCCTCATACTTTTGGCAGTCTTGCCGGCGCTGTTCGCCTTCGACCTCAAACTTTCTAACGCCGTGCCCGCCTATAGTGAGGTGTCCAAAGAGGTCGTGGATGCGCTCGTCCATTCGAGCTCTCTCCCGTTGCTTGTCGCCGCAATTGTATTTTCGATTTGGGGCGTATCGGTCTATCTGCGCTGTTTGGACTATGTGTTGCGCCGCCGCCTTGTTGCCATCGCCACCATCTGCGCCCTGTGGATGATCGAAGTCATTCTCAAGTACAAGTCGTTCACGCCGTTCTATGCCACCGTGCTGTGGTACCTGTACTACGTGCCCATGACGCTCATTCCGCTGCTCTACCAGTTGTGTGGTCTGCGCCTTGCAGGCCTGGAACAACACCGCCTGGGTCGCCGCTACTGCGCTGCGCTGTGGATTGTGGCCATCCTGCTTATCGGATTTGTGCTCACCAACGATTTTCACCAGCAGGTCTTTCGCTTTGACCGCACAAGCGACACCTGGAGCAACGATTACACGTACGGCTGGGGTTATTTCGCCGTGCTTGTGTGGACGGCCTTTGACTTCGTGGCCTTTTTTATCCTGGTTGGTCGGTCCTCGTCCTTTCGCATCCAGCGTTTTTCGGGCACGGCGGCGCTCGTACTGCTGGGTGGCGCATTCTTTGCCATCTCGTATGCGTTGCGCGTGCCCTGGGCATGGAGGCTCAACTTTTCGCTCGTCTATTGCGTCCTGTGCGTGGTGGCGATGGAAATCTGTCTCGATTGCGGTGTCATTCCGTCGTATCACGACATCGCCGGCATCTTCGACACCTTGCCGCTCGACCTCAAAGTTCTAACGCGCGACCTGCAGGAGGTCTATGCCACGCCGGTGTCAAAGCCAATGCCGGTAGGCGTGCGCGAGGAGTTGCGGACCCAGGAGCACGGCCGCGCCCATGCCTTTGCCGTGGCGTCCGACCCCGATGTGATGTACCGTGCCTTTCCGCTGCTGGGCGGATCGGCGCTGCTTGCCCAAGACGCGTCGGAGCTCAACGAGCTTAACCGTGAACTGGCGCATCGTCGCATGGAGCTGCAGCGTCAAAACGAGCTGCTCGCCGCCGACTACGACCTTAAGACGCATTTGGCAGATCAAGAAGCCGAGACCTTGCTGGTCCAAGACGTGGACCAAGCGCTTGCCCGCGCGCTCGAAGGGATGTACGACCTGCTGAGCTCGCTGCCGCCGTTGACCGACGAAGCATCTTCGCACGAGCGTTATCGCATGCTGCAGCGCGCCAAGATGCTCGTCGCCTATTGCAAGCGCAAGGGGTCGCTCACGTTGGCACAGCACGGGGAGAGCGGTTTTGATCGCGACCGCATTCAGCTCATTGCCAACGAGCTCGCAAGCGACCTGCGCACCATCGATATCGATTGCGCCTCGATTATCGCCATACGGCGCCCGATGCACGCCAGTACGGTAAGCGCCCTATACGACTGCGTGTATGACTTTGCGTTTTTTGCCTACACCACCGACCATCCGGCGCTTATGTATCACTTGGGCGACCATGACCGATGCAGTGTCGAGCTGCGTGCCACGCTTTTTTCCAACGATGATGAAGATCTTTCGCAGACGCCCGCTGCGCAAGAGCTCGAAAGCGCTCTGCAAGGGCGCAACGTGGCATACCGCTTTGAGGGCGAGCCCGGCCAGCTGCGCATGATCGTCTTGATGCCGAGGGCGGGTGAGTGACGATGCAGATTTCGCTCATCCTTCCTCAAATTGTTGCGCTCGACGTGGCCTTTGCCCTGGCGGCGTGCTTGCAGACCATTCACGTTCCGCTTATCGCGTCGCGCCGCTCGTCCTATAACCGTAAGGTGATTTGCGCCTACGAGGCGAGCCTTGTGCTTCATCTGATGATTTCGGCGCTTATCCTGTTCGCGTCGTCTGGCTCGCATCTGGTGGCGCCGCTTGACGTTTGCGCCAGGGCAATGGGCGGAGCGTTGTGGCTCAATGCCGCGATCTTTGCCTGTGGCGTGGTGCTTATGGTGCACTATCGTCGCCCCGTCATGCTGGTCGAGCTGCTGCTTGTTGTCGCCGTTACACCGCCGGTGGTTTTTGCCATGGGCTCGGCGTGGACCGTTGTCCTTATCGCAGAGGGAGCGTTCTTCCTGTTCCGTTCCATCGCGGCGCTCTTGATGGACGTCCGTAACCGCCAAGAGGATATCACCACGTTCTCGACGATCGAGACCATCAACGTGATTCCCGTGGGCATCCTGTATCTAGACCCGAGGGGCCGTCCGCTGCTCATGAACCGCTGCATGCGTAAAAACCTGGTGGAGCTTCATATGCCAACCGATCTACGCGACATGAGCAGCACGTGGAACGACCTGCGCAAACTTAGCATGCAAATGCCCGAAAGCAGCAGGAACCGTGTGCGGATTAATCTGGACCGCTTTGGCGAGGCGCGGGCGGTGGTCGAGGTCTCTCCCGCCGAGATTCGCCTATTTGTGTGCGATCGTGTTATGGTTTCGGGCCGTTCGTTCGAGCGCATTATCGGTCTTGATGTGACAGAGTACGCGCATGCTCATGACCGCTTGGCGCAAGCCAACCACCTGCTTGAGCTTGCGGGCCAAGAGCTCCAAGCCCAGATCGAAGAAGTCAAAAAAGTTGCCGACAATGCGGCCTGCCTACGTATGCGCGCCCGCGTTCACGATGTGATCGGGCAGCGCCTGTCCATCCTCCATCGCTATTTGGAGGAGGGGCGCCTGGACGACGAGTCGATCGAGCAGATCGATCCGTTGCTGCGCTCAATCTCCGACGACTTGCGCAGCGGCGGCGACAGCGAGCCGGCAGAGCAGCTTGGCGATATCATTCATGCCTTTGGCCTGGTGAGCGTGCAGATTGATGTAGAGGGGGCGCTGCCTGAGGACGCGCGTGTTGCGGCGGCCTTTTTGCAGATTATCCGCGAGGCCTCGACCAACGCCACCAAGCATGCGCAGGCGCATCGGGTCCACGTGCGCCTGTGGCAGGAGGGGGCAGATGCTGGCGCCGTCGCGCGCATGACGATTTCTAACGACGGGTCCCCGGCCCCCGTATCGTATCGCGAGGGAACGGGTATCCCTGGTATGAGGCGTGTCGCACAAGATTTGGGCGGCAGCCTGGAGGTCCACGCCGCCCCGCCCTTTACGCTTGAGGTGTCCATCCCGCTGGGCTCCAACGCCACGGTCCAAAGGAGAAGCTCATGATTCGCGTCCTTATAGTCGAAGACCAGGCCATCCCGCGCGAGAGCCTGGCACGCTCCGTTGGCGACCAGCCCGATATGACCGTTGTTTCCTCGATCGCCGATGCCTCCGAGGCCTTAGGTGTCGCGCTCAGGGAGCGCCCGGACATGATACTGATGGACGTCTGCACCGAGCATGATTCCAACGGCATCGTGGCGGCGGCGCGCATCAAGGAGCAACTGCCCGAGTGCCGCATCATTATCATGACCGGCATGCCCGAGATCACCTTTGTCGATCAGGCGCGCGAGGCGGGCGTCGATAGCTTTGTGTACAAGAACGTCGGTATCGACGAGCTGTTCGCCGTGATGCGCTCCACGCTGGCGGGCTATTGCACGTTTCCCAAGCCGCCCGAGAGCATTTTTTCGGGCACGGCAGCTCTCGACGATGTCGAGCTATCGATTTTGCGCCTTGCCTGCGAGGGCAAAAGCCGCCGCGAGATCGCGGCCGAGCTGTTTATGAGCGAGGGCACCATCAAGCGTCGCATCTCGCAGATCCTGAGCAAGACCGGCTACGACAACATCATGCGCCTGGCCGTGCATGCGGTGACCGAGGGCAGCATCGTTCCCAACATGGAGCGCTAACGCTCGTTGCGTATCGGCATAAAAACGACGGGGCCGCAGGATCAACTCCTGCGGCCCCGTCTGGTGTGCGCGGATGTGTCCGCCAATCCGCGGCTGATGTTACGTGCCGCTACGCGATGGTTGCGGTGTAAGAGGCGACGTCCTCGTAGGAATCGGTCAGGTAGGCGTCGATGCCGATGGTCGTGTTGACCAGGTCGTCAAGGCTGTCAAGCTCGCCGTTCGAGAACGTGAATTCCTCGGTGGCGTTGGTGCCGGGCATCAGGTGAGCCGAGAACCAGGGGTCCTTCATGGTGCCGTTGACGTTGGTCTTGCCGGAAGGAGCGTAGAAGGTCAGGTCCTTGTCGCTCTTGTTGGTGATGTTAACGACAAAGCCGATGTCGCCCCAGTCGTCCTTGAACTTCTCGGTGATGGTGATGGTGCACAGATCGTCATCGGCGACGGTGACGGCGGGGGAGATTTCGACGCTCTGGACATCGTCGTCTTCGACGGCCTCATCGATCTCCTCTTCCTTCTCGGCCGCCTCGCGATCCTTCTTCACCGTACCGGACAGATCCTTGTCGGACTTCGTAAAGATAAGCTTGTCGCCTTCCACCTCGAGGACGAGCTTGTCGTCCTTGAGCTTCAGGTCGTGCGACTCATCTTCGGCGGTAATCGTTACGGTGGTGGCGTCCTTGGCCTCCCATTTCAGATCGGCGACCTCAAGGAACATGTCGAGGACGCCCGTACCGTCTTCGTCGAGAATCAGGATACAGTTGAGGCCCCACTCCTTGAGCATATCCATGTACTCATCGGTGAGCTCTTCGCCGTCCAAGGTTCCACCCGAGTACTGCCAGCTGCCGACGAAGTTGGCCTTGGGGTCCTTGCCGCCGCCGCTGCAGCCCGTCAGGGCAAAGGCGAGCGCCAGGACGCATGTCAGAAATGCGAGTACGGACTTTTTGAACGTTGTCTTCATGGTGTCCTCCTTTATCGAACGAAACCCATAGAAGCAAATGCGGGGGTGGCGGACCTCCCCGCCAATTACCAGGTAGAGGGGCTAGGGCCTGGGCGTTCCGCAGTTGCTGCAGAACTTGCCGCCGTTTTCGCTGCCGCAGTTGGGACAGAACCACTTGGTCGGTGCCGGGGCGGGTGCGGGGCTGCCACACTCGGGGCAGAACTTGCCGGTGTTGGTGGCACCGCAACTGCAGGTCCACGTGCCGGCCGCAGGGGCAGCGGCGGGAGCCGGTGCGGGGGCGGGTGTCGGAGCCGGCTGTGGGGCAGCCTGCTGCTGTGCCTGGCCGGCGGCGAACAGCTGGCTGGCGTTCATGCCGCCCATGCCGCCTGCCATGCCCATGCCCATAAAGCCGGCCATCGCGCCGTTGGGGTTGGCGGCTGCTGCGCGCATCGCATCGCTCTGAGCGCTGGCGATGTTGGCGGCTGCCATGGTGGGATCGCGCATGACCGCGGCCTTCTGCAGGTCCTTGATCATCTGCTCGTCCTCTTGCGAGGCGGCGATGGAGTTGACGCCAAAGCTCACGATCTCGACGCCGCGCAGGTCGCGCCAGTCGGCCGAGAGGACCTCGTTGAGCGCGCGGGCGAGCTCGGTGGTGTGGCCGGGGATGGCACTGTAGCGGATGCCCATCTCCGAGATCTTGGCAAAGGCGGGCTGCAGGGCGGTGAGCAGCTCGGATTTAAGCTGGCTGTCGATCTTGTCGCGCGTGTAGCTATCGGTCACGTTGCCGCATACGTTGGTGTAGAACAGCAGCGGGTTGGTGATGCGGTACGAATACTCGCCGTTGCAGCGCACGGAGATGTCGACGTCCAGGCCGATGTTGTTATCGACCACGCGGAAGGGCACAGGCGAGGCGGTGCCGTACTTGTTGCCGATGATTTCCTTGGTGTTGATAAAGTAGACACGCTGGTCCTTGCCCGCGTCGCCGCCAAAGGTAAAGCGGCTGCCGATATTGGCGAACGTCTCCTTGATGGAGTCGCCCAGGTTGCCGCTAAAGACGCTTGGCTCGCTGCCGGTGTCAAAGACAAACTCGCCAGGCTCCAGCGCGACCTCGATGATCTTGCCGTTTTGCACCACGAGCATGCCCTGGCCGTCGTTGACGGCGATGACCGAGCCGTTGGAGATGACGTTGTCCTCGCCGCGCGTGTTGGAGCTGCGGCCGCCGGTGCGCTTGCTGCCCTTGCAGGCCAAGACGTCAGCGGGCATCGATTCGCAATAGATAAATTCTTTCCACTGGTCGGCCATGACGCCGCCGGCAGCTCCCAATCCAGCTCTCAAGAGTCCCATGGTGATCTTCCTTTCTCGTCAAAGGCCGGGTGGTATTGGTCAGAATGGCTAATCGTCCTTGTTGTCCTTCATGACAACGGTGGTCTCGGTGTGGCTGAAGGCGTCGTGCTTCTCGGTCAGGTCGAGCTCGCCACAGTAGCAATCGGCGTGGGTGGCCTCGTTGGCCGTCTTGAGCTGGCTCACCAGCAGCACGTCTGCGATGACCACGATGATCAACGGCGCGACGATGTTGATGAGGATGCCCTCGACGTCAAAAGTGAGGTAGTCCGGATCGAAGGCATTCCCACCCATAAAGAGAATCTGGGAGAGGACAAACCCGATCACAAAGAACAGCACCGAGGCGATGGCGAGCTTGGGCTTGGAGCAGGGGAGCTCGCCGACCATGCGACCGGTCTGGCCGTTCATGGCAAACAGATAACTCTTGCCGTTCCACGAGGTGGAAAGCATCCACACGGGGAACAGGGCGTAGTCGCTGTCTTCCCAGGTGTAGTCGAGCTGCTTGCTTTCGACCGTAGCGTCGTCATACTCGTCGACGACGGTCTCGCGCAGGGCCGAGATCGTACTTTCTTCCATGCGGCGCTCGGCGCGCGCCTTGCAGGTTTCGCAATCCTCGTCATAGCGGTTGGCGATGTAGCCGGGCATATACGCGACCGAAAACGGGCGCAGCGCGTCGTAGTCAAACGGCTCGATGGCATCCATGTGGCCGTCGGGCATCTTGGACGATCCGTCGACGGGCACGCGCTTAAACGAGATATTGCCCTTACGGTAGGCATCGTAGTGGTCGGTGGTCGTTACAGTGCGGTCGGATTCCTCAGTCACGGTCTCGTTGGTTGCGTCAAAGTGCACTTCGCCGTCAACGCGGGCGCCGTAGAGCCAAAACGGCACGTAGACACCTTGGACCTCGTCGATGTGGTTGCCGGTGACAAAGCTCTTGGGCAGTAGGATCTTGCCCTTATAGTGCCCCTTGAGTGCGGCCATAACGTCGTCGCGCTCGAGCTTAAACGGGATCACCAGGTCGGGTGAGAAATCGCCCGAGAGCTGGCCGGGTGCCACGGCGGGGTTGCCGCAGTACGGACAGGTGGTGACGGCGACGGTGCCGTCCGAGACCAGCTCGGCACCGCACGACGAGCAGATGTAGCTGGCGTTTTGAGCCAGCTCCTGCACGGCATCGTCGACAGCAGGCTTGGGGGCCGCGGCTGCGGCATCGGCTTTGGCATCTGCCTTGTCCTGGCGCTCGCGATAGAGGGCCTCGACTTCTTCGACTTCAAAACGCGAATCGCAGTAGTCGCAGACGAGCTTTTGCTCGGCACTGGCAAAGTGAAGGGGGCCGCCACACGCGGGGCACTGATAGTTGACGCTCTCGAAGGCCATGATCGGTCCTTTCCGTGCCGGAGGCTATGCGCCGATGGCGCCACCACAGTATTCGCAGCGCCCACTGGCATCGGGAATGGTGGTTGCACCGCAGAAGGGGCAGGTGACCGCGGTCTTGGGGGCCTTGGCGGCCACGACGCTGTCGCGCGTCTCCTGGCGCAGCTGCATCAGCGCGTCGCGGACCTCGGTTGCCTGGCGCTTGGCCTCGCGGTATTCGATGGAACCGCGCTGATCGATGGCGGAGTCGTTCACGCGCAGGTTGATCTCGGTAAAGTACGGCGTGTTGACGTGGATGGTCAGATTAAAGTCGTAATCCAGGTCGTAGCGCGGCGGGTTGTAGCTCTCGCGCTCGCCGTCCTTGGTCTCGCGATAAATCTCGGTGCGATGCTCGTCGATATCCATATCGCAGCCGAGTACCTGTGAGAACTCGATGATGTCGGGATTGGCGTCGCGCCAGCGGCTCTGCGAGGTAATGATCAACAGGCCCGCGTCTTCGTCGAGCATGATGTTGGTGCGCCCGGCAGAGAGCGTGCGCGTGGGGTTGAACGAGGCCAGGCGCTCGGCATTGGCCTCGCGGTAGGCGAGTTGCTCGCGGATATCGTCCGCGGTGCTGGAACGATAGCCGCCAAAGAAGGGGGAGAGCTTGCCGACGCACTCTTTGCACAGGTAGCCTTCGTTGATCTTGGTCTTTCCCAAAAGTCCCAGCTCGGTACCGCAAATCGCGCACTCTTTCTTCTCGAACATCTTGTCAAAGAAGCCCATGG
>CABSAN010000061.1 GCA_902475785.1 uncultured Collinsella sp. | reverse complement strand
CAAAGCCGTTCTGGCGCATATTGCGCTCGGCCCAGTCCAGGTAGGTGTTGGAAAGATCGACCGTCACGGTCTCCTCGACGCCGCCGTCGGCCGCATAGCAGGTGGCGGTGCCGGTGTAGGCAAACAGGTTGAGGAAGCGGCGCGCCTGCTTGGCGTGCTCGCGCACTAGGTTGCGGGTGACGCGGTGGTCCAGGAAGATGCCCACATCCAGATAGTCGTCAAAGTTGACGGCAAAGGTGAGGCCGCCCTCTTCGATGAGCAGGAGGCGACGGCGCGCGATATTGGCGCGCTCGCCCGAGCCGCCCTTACCGGCGCCCTGCTTGCCGTACTGCGAGCCGCCGCGCGAACGCATGCGGGCCTTGGCGTGCACATGCTCGGCGGGAACATCCAAGATACGCGGCGCGATGGCCAAGATGTCGAGCATACGGGCCTGGGCCAGTGTGGGGTCGATGGTCTTGGGCGCGGCGTATTCGGCGATGACAAGCCAGCGTCCCGGCGTTTGCGGGCAGCCCTCGTACAGATCGATGGCGGCGGAGTAGTCGGGCAGGTCGGCATCGTAGACACGGTAGCAGGTAACGCCCTCGCGCTTGGCCCACTTGCGACGCAAACGGGCATTCTTGCGCAGGCGGTTGGCGAACTGCTCGGACTCCGGAATGAGCACGGGCAGCGGCTTACCGTCGCCCAGGTCGAGCATGGCAGCCGGTTCGGGCATGGCGGGGGCGGCGCCTTCGTCGTTGGCTTCGTCGGTATCCGCAACCTCGGCCTCGGCATCCGCGCTGGTCGCAGCCTCAAACGCTGCGGCGGCGTGGTCGAGCGAAGGCCAGACTTCGACGGTCGCCTCCTCGTTGTTGGGCATGACGGCGATCGAGCGCTCGGGCTCGGCGTGGAGCGCGCGGGCCAGCAATCCGTCACGGGTGAGCGCGGCGACCGGTGCCGAAGCGAGCTCGGGCGCGCGGCGCAGCTCGCCGACCAACGTCATGGCGTCGTGCATGAGCGAAAGCGGGGTCTCGGTGGTGTCTGCGACCACGGCGGCACCGGCGACGGCGCCCGCATGGTCCAGCGCGGTGGCGGACTTGGCGGCGCAAAAATCGACAAAGCGCTTGTAGCCGGCGCACTTGACCATGCGCTCAGCGGTCTTGCGGGCGGCGGGGTCAACATCCACGGCCACGATGCGTGCCTGCCGCTCGCGTGCTGCCGCCTCGCGCTCGCGTGCCTCGGCAAGCAGCTGCTCCCACAGGGCGGCGTCGTGCAGCTGCCAGCCCTCAAAGCCCCAGCGCTCGCGGGCGGCCCCCGGGGCGCGGTCGGTTAGGATATTCACGGCTTCCAGCAGCAGGCCGCCGCCGGCGCACGAGGCGTCGATCAGCGTGGGCAGGGCCTCGTTCTCGTAATCGTCGGCCGTCAGCTCGTGCTCGCACAGTGCGGTCCAGCCGACCTGCGCCAGCACCAGGGCGGCGTAGTCGGGGCGCAGCACGTGCGAGCCCTCGCCGGCGCGGGTCGCTGCGGGCGGCAGGCGTTTGAACAACGGGTCGCCCGAAAGGTCCAGGCTGATGCTCGCGCGACGCTGACGCAGCGAAAGCAGTAGGTGAACATCGGGGTCGGCGGCATCGACGTCGGCACGACGTCCCGTGGTCTCGGCCAGGCGGTCGCACAGCGCGTCTTTGGCGCGCAGGGCCGAGAAGCGCGTGTTGCGCAGCTGCTCGGTCACGCCGCGGGCGGTGATGGCGATGGTGGCGCCGGGGCGGACGATGCTCTCCCAGGCGATGTCGTAAACGCTATCGTACAGTTCATCGGCATCCTGCGCCTCAAAGCGTCCGAGTACCACGAACACGCGGCTCGCCAGGCGCGACCATAGACAGGCGCGGTAGCCTTCTTCGAGCTCGCCCTCAAACGTGGCGCGGCCCTTCAGGCGGCGGACATGCGAAAGCCCGAGGCGTTTAAGCTCATCGGTGAGTGCGGACTCAAAGCCCTCGGGGCAGCTTGCGTAAAATTCCATGGGTGACCTCTCTGGTTGCGTCGCTCCATTATATGATGGATGCTCCGTTTGCCATCGCCCCCGAAAGGAACCTATATGATTGATGCGTGTTCCTTGATTCCCATTTTCATTGCAACAGCCTCAGGACTCGGGGCCTCGCACAGGCTCCCGCCGCCTTACAGAACTGAAAGCTGGGCGTAGGGCAAATCCATGGCACGTGACCTGCGATTGCTCGGCCATAGATGGCGTAATCGAGGCCAAGGGAGGGCATCATGTGCGAGGGAAACGAGAGCTGGTTCTGGCACGCGAACGACATGGTGGTGGCGGGCGACATGAACCTCGTGGTCCGCATCCTGTGGGTCGCGCTCATCGTAGGCATCGGCGTCGCGACGATGGCCACGCTCTGGATCGTCACGAGGTAGCGCGCCACGAACGGATGACGAGGCACGCGGCGCATGCCGCGCTGGCGGAACCCTAGCCTCGCTGCTGGACAATCTGTTCGATGAGCTTCGCGACGGAGTCCTCGGCTGCGTCCCCGATCAGGTGATGGGCCGCGGCCTTCGCCTCTGGCATCGCGCCCGCGACTGCGTAGGAGTTCGGCACCTTTTCGAGGAGCGTCACGTCGTTTTCCGAGTCTCCGATAAAAGCGACCTCGTCCAGCGTGACCCCAAGGCTGCCGAGAAGCGCGTCGAGTCCGTTTACCTTGCTACAGCCAGCCGGAACAACATCGAGGAAGAATGGGACGGGCGAGGGGAAATCAAGCTCTGGGCAGGCTTCCTTGCATCGACTCCGAACGACTTCCGTCGGGGCGGAGCTGACGTTGACGAAGATGCCGGCGGTGATGACGTCACGGTTCGTGGGCACGTCTCCGAGCGCCATGTCTCTTCCGGAGTCCTTAACGATTTCCAGGGCGAATTCGTCGCCAGGCTCGACGGCGCAGAGGAACTGCTCGCAGCGTTTGCCTGTCTCATCGACATCGGCGACTAGCCAGAGTGACGTCCCCGCGTAGGGGCGTACGGCGCTATCGAGCTTGACGAGGGCCTCCGTCGAGAGCGTCTTTTTGAACACGAGTTCGCCGCTGGAGAAGACCTTCTTTCCGTTGGCCATGATGCCGGTCGAGAAACAGCGCGCGTCGCCGTCAAAGGCATCGGCCAGGTCGGCGTAGTCGCGGCCGCTTGCGGGGCCGAACGCGATGCCCGCATCAAGCGCTGAAAGAATCGCGCTGTGCGTGCGCTCCGATACGACCCTTGAGCCAAACGGCAGCAGGGTCCCGTCCATGTCTGCGAGGATGAGCTTTATCAAGGGGTCCTCCCGTTTCGGTCTGGGCGTCGGTGCGCCGGTGTGCGTCGTCCTAGCTGTATTGCCTGTCTCCCAAGAGATTCTTCGAGATGATCCTGTTAAACTCTACCGGGTCATCCCAGCAAGAGGTCAGGAAGAGGAACAGCAGTTCGATGACGAAGTTGATCGAGCTGTGCGAGAAGGCGACCTCGGTTCCGGTGATGGCCTGATCTCGCGAGATGGCTCGGATGATATACGTGGCACGCTTCGCGAGCGGCGTATCTGGGTTGTCTGTGATCATGATGATGGGGGTGTTCGAATCCTCGGCAGAGTCGAATATGTTGACGAGGCGCTTCGAGTATCCGGACGTCGAAATGACGAGCAGGATGTCATTCTCCTTGAGGCTGGTTGCGGCGGAGACCATGGCATCGGTGGTACTGGGGCAAAACGCCCTGACTCCAACCTGTGAGAGCTTGAACGCCGCGTTTACGCCCATGCTAATCGAGTTGCCGACGCCCGCAATCAGGACGAGGTTGGCGTTGTGGAGCAGATTGACGACTGCCGAAAAGTCATCGGAGTCAATGAGCGAGGCGGTTTGGGAGAGCTCCTTGACCTTGTGAGACAGGACGTACTTAATGGAGCCCTCGACGTCGTCCAGAGTAACCTTGCCGCCCGTGGCCTTTTCCTCGCCGGAGGCCCTGCTGATGGATATGCCGAGCGCCAGACGCATGTCCGAATAGGTTCGGTAGTCAAGCGTCCTTGCGAACCTCGAAACAGACGCCGGTGACGTACCGGTTCCTGCGGCGAGTTCGCGGACGGTCATCGTTGCGACGTCCGACGGGTGGTCGAGCACATACGTTGCGATTGCCTTCTCCGAGGGGGATAGGCTGTTCATGACCGCGCAGATGTGGCTGAGCACATCCCCTGTCTTATCCATGGTTACTCCTTGGCCCTAGTTTGCTTCGTATCTTAGGTCAAGAGAGGTGAAAATAAAGCAAAATGTTTCATAAGCGGTGAAATTGCGTTTCACCGCTGATTTCCTACCGTTCACGGTAAATCGGTGCTTCCCCGGCGCAATCTCATCTTGAGCTGCTATCTTATGAGCCGTGAAACAACGGCACGAAAACGATGAAACAACAGAACATTGTTCCAACGCCTCACAACTTTGTTTCACGCTAGATGGCGAATCACTTCGAAGCCCAGACAGGCACCCGGCGAGCAAGAAGGGAGAAGCACGATGCACAACGCCAGGACAAACGCAAGCATGACTTCGCTGTTCTTCGCGAACGTCCTCTACTGGGTCTGCGCGGGCGTGTACTCGCCGTTCCTCTCCGCTCACTACACGAGCCTCGGCCTCAGCGCAGCCCAGACCGGCATCCTCCTCGCGGCGACCCCGGTGTGTGCGCTCGCCATCCAGCCGCTCTGGTCGACGATCGCCGACAAGCTCGGGCGCCGCCGCGCGGTCATCGTGATCCTCTGCCTTGCGGCGGCGGTACTCGCTCCGCTGTATTACCTGGCGTCGACGTTCGTCCCGGTCCTTCTCGTAACCTTTGCGTTCTCGGCGTTTTTCTCGGGGCTCCTGCCCCTGAGCGACTCCCTCGTCATCGAGCTCGCGGATCGCTCTGGCCTGGACTTTTCTCGCATTCGCATGGGTGGCACTATCGGCTATGCCATCGTCGTCCTGATCGTCGGTCGGCTGCTCGACATGGCTCCTCAAATCCAGTTCGCGGTGGTCTCTGCCGCGCTGGTGGTCTTCGCGGCTCACATGTGGCGCCTCCCCGAGGCGGGAATTCGCGCCAATGCCGCGGACGATCCCAAGGTCTCCCACGGAAAGGGCCTCCTCTCGCTGTTTACCAGCAATGAGATCGCCTTCGTCTTGGTCTTCGCCTTCATCAGTTCGGCCGCGATTGGCTTCATCGGGGCGTTCTTGGGCCGCTACGCGGTCGAGCTTGGCGAGGGTCAGAACCTCGTGGGCGTCCTGAGTGCGGTCTCCGCTGCGAGCGAGATCCCCATCCTGCTCGTTTCCTCCAAGCTGGTCAGGCGCTTCGGCGAGATGAACCTCCTGATCTTTTCCTGCTTCATGGCGGCGCTCAGGCTCGTGCTCGTGGGCACCGGCATCGTCCCGGTCATGATCTGCGGCCAGCTGCTGCAGAGCGTGAGTTACATGACCGTCTACTACTCCTGCGTTACCTACATTGCCAACCACACTTACGAGGATTGTCGCGCTCGAGGTCAGAGCGCCTTCGCGATGGTTCAGAGCGGTCTGTCCGTCGTGGTTGCGAACCTGTTTGGCGGTTGGGCGTGCGACGCGCTCGGCACGCACGCGGGTTTTCTGGCCTTCGCCCTCGCTTCAACGATTGCTGCGGTCGTTGCTTTTGTGGCGTACGTACTGTGGCGTCGAAGCGCAGCGCCACAGCCTGAGGGCCAGTCGGCCGCATAGGTTCCACCGCGTTTTGCAAGCGCCTGCCTGCTTCGCGCTTCTCTTCGTGTTCAACCAGCTGACGAGCTGAGAACTGTCCAATCCAATGGTTATCCAAGTGAAAGGAAGACAAAGATGTCTCTCATCAAGGTCAACGAGCTTCTTCAACATGCGACCGAGCACCACTATGGCGTGCCCGCGATCAACGTCATCAACACGGAGACCATCCGTTATGCGATCCAGGCCGCCGAGGATGAGCACATGCCTATCATCATCCAGTACTGGCCCGGCTTCGAGGACCACTGTGCCCTCGACATCATCGCCTTCGCCGCCCGCTATTACGCCGAGCGCGCGAGCGTGCCCGTCGCCGTCCACCAGGATCACTCCGCTGGTTACGAGATCGCCGTCAAGGGCGTCAAGGCCGGTTTCCCCTCCGTCATGGTCGACGGCTCCTCGCTTCCCTATGAGGAGAACTTCCAGCTCACGAAGGACGTCGTCCAGGTCGCCAAGATCTTCGACGTTGACATCGAGGCCGAGCTCGGCCACGTCGGCAACGGCTCCGACGCCAACGACTTCGTGAACAGCGACCACTATACCGACCCGAACCTCGCCGAGGAGTTCGTCGAGGGCACCGGCTGTGGTTCGCTCGCCATCGCCGTCGGCAACGCCCACGGCCCCTACGTCAAGGTCCCGAACCTCGACATGGAGCGCATCAAGGCCTGCAGGGAGGCCGTCAGCGTCCCCCTCGTCATGCACGGATGCTCCGACATCCCCGACGAGCAGCTCCAGGAGGCCGTGAACCTCGGCATGAGCAAGTTCAACATCGCCACGGAGTACTTCCGCTCCATGTACCGCGCCTTCGAGAAGGACATCAGCTCCGGCAAGAACGACGGCAACGGCGTTGGCCTCCTGATGGACGCCGCCCCCGACATGCGCGCGTTCGTCGCAAGCAAGATCCAGCTTCTGAACCCCAACCACTATTCGCTCTAGGAGAGACTCGATGAAGAAAGTTCTTGTCGCGTCGCACGGTCACCTCGCAAGCGGAATCAGGAGCTCGATCGAGATCCTGACCGGTATGGCGGACATGGTGGAAGCAGTTGACTGCTACGTGGACGACTCCGATTTCACCCCTCGCATCCAGGCGTTTATTGACTCGGTGGGCCCTGAGGACGAGGCCATCATCTTCACCGACATCTACGGTGGCTCCGTCTTCCAGAAGGTCGTCCTCATGGAGCCGGAGAAGCGCGGGATCGTCCATGTTACCGGTATGAACCTCGGCCTCGTGATCGAGGCGCTCCTCGGCGCTGAGCCGGTCACGGCAGATTCGATCAAGCAGAGCGTCGAGCTGGCGAGGGCGACGATGCAGGTCGTCGAGCCTCCGAGCAAGGCCGCGGACAACGAGGGGTCCGACGGAGACTTCTTCGATTAGAGAGCACTAATAAGTAAGGAGAGGAAACAATGATTGTTCAGGTTCGAGTCGATGACCGTCTGATTCACGGGCAGGTCGCCCTGGTGTGGACCAAGGAGCTCAACACCACCAGGATCATCGTCGCCAACAAGCACGCCGTGGAGAGCGATGCCCTTCGCATGACGCTTTCCATGGGTACGCCGGCGGGCCAGAAGCTCCTCGTCAAGGATGTTCCGGATGCTTGCCGCATCGCGAACGATCCGCGTGCGGACTCCATGCGCATCTTCGCGCTCACCAACTGCGTGCGTGACGTGCTTGAGCTCGTTAAAGGCGCACCGGGCAAGATCGAGGGCGTGAACGTTGCCAATGTCGGCCGCTTCGACAAGTCCGATCCGGATAGCAAGGTCGCCCTCAACTCCACGATCATGCTCAACCCGGATGAGCTCGAGGCCGCGAAGGAGCTTTGCGAGCAGGGTATTCCGGTTTTCCATCAGCTTATCCCGTCCAATCCCAAGACTCCTCTCAAGAGTCTGATCGAGGCGGCGGAGAAATAAGGGGATTTGGCCAGGCGGTCAAATGAAATGAGAGAAAGGAAGTCAAATGATTGGGTTAGCAGTAATGGCCTGGTTGACCGTGCTGATTTGCTACGGCGGCAACTGGGTTCTCGGTCAGTGTATGATCGAGCGTCCTCTCGTGGTCGGCCTCGTTGCGGGCCTTCTGATGGGCGACGTCAAGACCGGTGTCATCATCGGTGCCTCTCTCGAGGCAATCTTCATGGGCGCGGTTAACATCGGTGGCGCCATCTCCGCCGAGCCCGTTACCGCGACCGCCCTCGCCGTCGCCTTCACCGTTGGCGCCGGCATCGACCAAGGCGCCGCCATCACGCTGGCCGTTCCCGTTGGCGTCGTCACCGCGTTCCTCTCGATCTTCATGAACAACGTGTTCCTCGCGTTCTTCGCCGCCACCTTTGACAAGATGGCCGCCGAGGGCAACGAGAAGGGCCTCGCGCTTCAGCACTTCGTTCTCTGGTTCGTTAAGTACGCCGCCTTTGGCCTCATCGCCTTCCTCGGCGTTTACCTTGGCGCTGAGCCCGTTGCCGCCATCGTCAACCAGATTCCGGCCAATGTCATGAGCGGCCTCAACGCCGTGGGCGCCCTCCTGCCCGCCGTTGGTATGGCGCTCCTGCTCCAGATGCTGTGGAGCACCGAGCTCAGCATCTACTTCTTCCTGGGCTTCACGCTCTACCAGTACCTCGGCCTCCCGATGATCGCCATCGCGGTTCTCGGCGTCATCATCGCGGTTGCCTCCGCCCTCCGCGACAAGGAGATTTTCGATCTCACCAAGAAGGGCTTGGCCACCCAGGCCGTTTCCAACGACTCTGTAACCAGCGACGAGGAGGATTTCTTCGCATGAGCAACCTGACCAAGAATGTGAGCCCTGAAGACAAGAAGATGCTCAACAGCATTTTCCTGCGCTCTTTCTCCGTGTTCGCCTCCTGCGCCGGCGGTTCCGTCAAGGCTGGCGCCGACGGCTGGCTGTACTCCGTCCAGCCCGCGCTTAACCGCTACTACGCCGATGACCCCGAGGCCCGTGCCGAAGCCATGAAGCGTCACACGACTTGGTACAACATTACCCAGAACGTCGGCACGTTCGCCATGGGCCTCGTCGCCTCCATGGAGAGGGAGAACTCGCAGCACGAAGACTTCGACACCGAGTCCATCGACGGCATCAAGGTTTCCCTGATGGGCCCGATGTCCGGCATCGGTGACGCAATCTTCTGGGGCGTCCTGCGTGTCATCGCTGCCGGCATTGGCATCAACCTCGCCATGAGCGGCTCGCCCCTCGGCGCGATCATGTTCCTGCTGATCTACAACATCCCGTCGATCCTCTGCCGATACTTCATGACCTACCTCGGCTTCAGCATGGGCACCAACTTCATCTCCGAGATGTACGAGGGTGGTCTCATGAAGCTCATCACCAAGGCGACCTCCACGGTTGGCCTCGTGATGATCGGTGCCATGACTGCGGCGAACGTCCAATTCAACACGATCCTGTCCATTCCGGTTCAGGACTCTGACCCCGTCATGATCCAGACCTACCTCGACTCGATCTTCAAGGGCATCGTGCCCCTGGGGCTTACGCTCGTCGTCCTCTGGCTCCTGCGCAAGAAGAACGTGAACGTCAACATCATCCTGGTTGGCATCATGATTCTGGCGCTCGTCCTCGGCCTCGTGGGCATCGTGTAGGGCGGCTTCCGGATCATTCGAAGCTTGTTTAAGGCAATTCCCGGCGGCACGCGATCGAGGACATTCGACGCGTGCCGCTCCATTAGAAGGAGAGAACATGCGCTACACGCACCTCAAGAATTCCGATGTCGACGTCTCCCAGCTCGCTGTGGGCACCTGGGCGATCGGCGGCGACTCCTTTGGTGAGAACGATGACGCCGCCAGCATGTCCGCCATCCGCACCATGCTCGATCACGGCGTCAACCTCATCGACACCGCGCCGTGCTATGGCAACGGCACGTCCGAGAAGGTCGTTGGCAACGCGCTCAGGGGCGTCGACAGAGAGAGCTACCTGCTCTCGACCAAGGTTGGCCTGATCACCAGCGCCGCCGGCTATGACCGCGACTCCTCGTTCAAGAACATCATGAGGGAGGTCGAGAGCTCGCTGCGCAACCTCCGCACCGACTACATCGACTTCTACTTCGTGCACTGGCCCGACGCTAAGACTCCGTTCTCCGAGACGATGTGCGCCCTCCAGCTCCTCAAGGAGCAGGGCAAGATTCGCCACATCGGCGTCTCCAACTTCACGACCGAGATGATCGAGGAGTGCGAGAAGGTCGCTCAGATTGACGTCCAGCAGCCGCCCTACTCTATGGTTGACCGCTCCTCCGAGGACCTCATCAAGTGGGGCTACGAGCGTGGCATCGACTCCTTCACCTATGGCTCCCTTGGCGCGGGCATCCTGTCGGGCAAGTTCCGCGAGCTGACGAAGTTCGAGGAAGGCGACGTCCGCGGTGGCTTCTACGACTACTTCCGGGAGCCCAAGTTCTCGCGCGTCCAGGAGCTGCTCAAGGTCATGGACGAGATCGCCGAGGCCCACGACAAACCCGTGGCGCAGGTTGCCGTGAACTGGAGCACCCAGAAGGAGTACGTGGGCACCGCTCTCGTGGGCGTGCGCACGGACGCCCACGCGATTCAGAACTGCGAGACGTTCGAGTGGGAGCTTTCCGCCGACGAGATGGCCAAGCTCGACGCCAGGCTCGACGAGCTGAAGATCGGCTAGCCATGAGCGCCGAGGATAGGAAGTACCCCACTTCCGAGCTTGAGGTGCTTGAGAGTGGCGCGAGGGAGGTTGTCGAGCCTAACGGCCTGAGGCTGATGCTGAAGCCCGTGCCGGGTGACGACCGCGAGCACGTGCTCGATCCGCGCGTCTATGCTCGTGCGCACGCGAAGCTCGCTGCGGCTCCTGCGGCGGGGTCGGCGCCGGCCGGACCGGTGGACGTGATCGCGTGGCGCTCCGCGCCCAACAAGGAGACCCACGTCGTGAGAGGCGCGAACGTTGCCAAGAAGACCGTCGTCATGAACTTCGGCGACAAGGGCATTCCGCTGCACATCTTCACGCCGGAGGGGCACGAGGATGGGTCTGCCGCGCTCGTGTTCATCCATGGCGGCGGGTTCATGGTGGGCAACATCGGCCAGTACGAGAACTGCCTGCGCGACATCGTGGAGCGCACGGGTTGCGTCGCGATCTATCCGGAGTACCGCCTGTCTCCCGAGACGATGTTCCCGGGTGGCGTCGAGGACTGCGTGAAGACGCTCGACTGGCTTGTCGATCACGCTGACGAGCTGGGCGTTGATGCGACTCGCATTGCCGTGGCTGGTGACTCTGCGGGTGGCAGCCTGTCGAATGCCGTCGTGCTCGAGGGCTCTCACGCGGATAGGATCAAGGCGGTTGTCGAGCTTTATCCGCTCGTTGATGGCGGTCCCGTTCCGGATGAGTGGTCCTATGACCTGTACGAGGTCGTGGATGAGCAGAGGCCCGAGGCGCTGAGCAGGGTTGATCGCATTCGCCTCGCCAACAACGACCTTCCGCCCATGTACGTCAACGGCGATGCGGACAAGATGCTCGACCCGCTGATTTCCGCGCTGTTCGCGGAGGACGTGAGCGCGTTCCCCCGCACGGTCATCATCTCTTCCGAGTATGACTATCTGCGCTATCAGGACGAGCTGTTCGCGAAGAGGCTGCAGGATGCGGGCGTTGACGTCACTGCGATTCGTTATCGCGGCTGCGACCACGGCTTCTTCGAGATGTACGGCGTGATGCCTCAGGCTGAGGATGTCTGTCGCGTCATCTCCGAGGAGCTTGCGAAGATCTAGGGGCTCGTCGCGGCGACCTCCTGGACGAGTGAAGGTCCGGCGGGATGCTAGGTGCGTCCCGCCGGACCTTTGCGTTGGCGGGCGCGTGCCGCTTGCCGGCGGGCGCGTGTGGGGTTTGCCTCGGCGGTGCCGGATTGACTGGGAGACGCGTTTACCGCCGATCTTCCAAGCGAGCCCAGCAAGCAAACCGCGAGCTGAGCCCCAAGGGCATTGACAAGGGCGTGGGCGTGGCGCGAGCACTGGAGTATCTGGGATGCAGCCGTAACGCGCGCACCTTTGGCTTCGGCGATTCGGGCAACGACCTGGGCATGCTCGCTGCCGTCGAGACGGCTGTCGCCATGGGCAACGCCATGCTCGAGGTCAAGGCGGTCGCCGACTTCGTGACCGACGATGTCGCACACGACGGCACTGTCACCGCGATGCGCCACTTTGGGTTGATCTAGCGCTGCGCGCGTCCCAGGCACCGCATCTCGCCGTTCAAGCCGTCGCTCGCGTACCAAAGTACGCGTCGCTCCTCTTTCACGCCGATCTGCGGCACCTGGAACACGCTCACTGACGTTTGCTTAAACTGAGACTTTCTTCTTTTGCATGCTCAATCGATTTATCAATCCAAACACTGAGGTGTTTATACCGTTCGCCGAGAAGATAAAAAACCGCAGCTCACGCCTTGATAAACGTAGGTAAAGTGTTTAGCAGTTTAACGCCCATGTGCAAGCGAAAGGAATCAGGCAGATGGCAATCAAGGTGTTCGCTGACGGTGCAAACCTCGAGGGCATGCTCGACATGT
>CABSAN010000060.1 GCA_902475785.1 uncultured Collinsella sp. | reverse complement strand
CCACATAGATTTTTAACTTGCATTTCTACCCGCCCTTTTCGTAGAGTCGCCGATACGTGCTTAGCGCACCCTCGGCGCGTCCGGCAGGCTTTGCGAAATGGGATCCAGGAGACTTCGGCGCAGCATCATCTTGCGGAATGCTTCTAATGAGCCTCCCATCCTTCAAAAACAGAATCTCATCGCACAGCCTATCGACCGAATCCAAGATGTGGGATGACATGATGATGCACGTACCAGAATCGGCCAGCTTCCTGAGAATCTCGGAATGCAAGTCCACCCTGCTGGGGTCGAGCGCGTTCATGGGCTCATCTAATAGAAGGTACCGCGCGCCCGTCGCATACGCAATCGCCAGGGTAAGCTGCTGCTTCATGCCCTGGCTCAGAGTGCGGATCCTCATCTTCGCGAACTCGCCTATCTGCGTTTGTTCCACTATCTCTTCGATATCGCGAGCATGCGGCCACATATCGCAAACCATCTTGAGGTGATCTTCCGCACGCAATCCGGGATACAGCAGCGTCCCCTCACCAGGTGCATAGAAGATCATAGAACGGACCTCTCTCGCACCCGTACCCTGCACCTCATCCAGAACGATGCTCCCGTCCACGCGAGGACCCGGCAAACCTGCCATCGCACGCAGCAACGTCGTCTTTCCATGCCCGTTCGGAGCGACGAGACCGTAGACCGTACCCGGGGCAAACTCAGCGTTCACCGAATCTACGAGCACCTTCTCTCCATAAGAGATCGTCAGCGTTTGAAGGTCAATCATCGAGATCATCCCCTTTCGATCTTTGGAACACTCAGGCGCACCATCAACGGAGATACGGCGCCCAAGACCACCAGCAGAGCGCCCGATGCGCCGACGACCTCTCCAAAAGGCATCGCGTTCGTCCCTCGCCCAAGGAACCCAATCGTCCCCACCTGGGAAGCGGGATCAAACGAGGCGAATGGAGCCAGCAGCGCGACGCCCATGCCCACGCTTTCAACATGAGCGCTCAACGAACCCAACACCAAGAGAACCGCGCAAACCATTCCGGTGACAACGGGGTTGCGGCTAATCGCTGCTGTCAACGCAGCGACGACGGAAATCACGCCGTATGCCATGACCAGCAACGGAATACTGCACAACACCGCCTCCCCCACCATGGACGTTGTCGAAGCTCCCGCCCGAATGAGAGCGACGGGATACTCCGATCCACCCGCACCGTTCTTAATCACGGACACAACGACAGCGGGAACCATCGACACCAAAAGCAGCACCAAGCCAAGCAGGAGAGCCAGCGCAACAGCCGTCAGAAAACGCACATGCGCTGTTGCGGGGATCTGGAGAACCAGAAGGGAACGACACTGCAGGTGGGTGCACGCGAGCGATGTGACAACCACGGGCAACAGCAAAAATAAGGAGGGAAGCGCTGCCTGGAGATACGAAAGGAGGATTAATGGGGGCATCTTCGTACTTAACTCGTAAACCTTAGGGTCCGGCAAGCTCGCGATCGACTCAAGCAGAAGGGCGCGCGCCTCCGCACGAGAAGGAGTCTCCGGCTCGATTCCGATCGATTGCAGGAGAGTCGCATCTGCCGCGCCCAGCTCACCTCGAGCGCGCTCGTACGTCGCAAGGCTTCGAAACCCCTCCGCAGGCATAGGCGCGTACACGAAACCCGAAAGAGCATCCCGCATGTCTTCCAGGGCCGCTTTGCCCTCGACGTCCATATTCGCAGCGTTCTGCTCTAGATACCGATCTATTGAACGGAGCTCCCCATCCCTATACCGAACAGCGGAAACGTTATCAGCGTCAGGAAACATCTCGACCAGAGCCGGGGCCAGCATCGTCGTCGACATTGCAATCGCGCATACGGCGAGGGTAGGAGAACGCAGGAGCAGTTTCCCCATCGTTCTTACGTATGCAACGGCGGAGGCACAAGCGCTCGAACGAGTTGCCGTTCTCGATGCAGTGAAGGAACCTCTCTCAAGACAAATCGGGGATATCGGGCACGCGCAGCCGCTCTTTCCAGCAACGCAAAGCAGGCTAATTGCCAGCACCTCGATCCCGATTGCGCATACGAGGGCAATCGCGCCACGCTCGAAGCAAAGTCCAGGCAGATTCACTATCTGCGTTGTCGGGTACGGGCTATAGGCGCCGACGGTCAACTCAGTGTTCGCATACGTAAGGGGATTCAACAGGGCGAACTCACGTAAAGCGATGGATCTTCCGTAATACCCGGGAACCATCGTCACCCCCATCAGGGCACATACGAACACGATTCCAAGCGTAGGGTTATTGGCAATCTTCACGGCAAGGTGAACGACAAGCGAGATGAACGCTGCCACCAAGAATTGCAAGATGGCCGTCTGCGCGAACACCAACCAAGCCGGTTTGATAACCGGAGTCGCATATTGAATGTAGCCTATCGGATAGAACGGCGAGCCCGGGCCATTCTTCACAAGCGCGGCGATTATCCCTGGAAGATTGATGGCGAGGACGGCAAGCATTGCAAAAACACTCGCCCATACGCTCGATGCAACAAGTCTACCCAGCTCGCCCATCGGTGCCTGGATGATGAGCTTTTCACGTTTGTTAAGACGCGCGGCAAGGAACGAGACGGCAACGGCCGTTGCGACCCATAGCAAGTACTCCTTCGATCCGTCATAATAGGTGTACTCTCCATCCGATATCTGCAGAAACGGAAGTAGGGGAGAGAGCGGTGCCAAGATAAGACGTCCCGCGGCAAGAGGGTACAGAAGCGCGGGCATGCTTGATGAAGAGGTATAGACATCGTCCTCCCCCGCATTCACAAGCGCATCCGCATAGGATGCTGACAATTCCTGCTCAACACGGGTTATTCCCGACTCGAGGTATTCGACCCGTCCGTCGATGCCAGCCGCGCTCCTGAAGACGGGCAGAGCACAAAGAACCATCAACGCAACAACGACAACACAGAGCGACCTGGAGGAGAGAAGCGACCTAAAGATCGCCTTCGAGATTTTGAGCATATTCATCGCCGACCTTAACCTCATCCAGTCGGAACAGAGGGGCCGAACAAAATGCTCGGCCCTTATTACTTGCCGGCAAAGTCAATTTAACATAAAATGTTAAAAAGTAACCTGAGTTTTTTAAATTCTTCGGAGGTTATTATGAGTTCCGACAATCGCACTCCCCGGCTTCATTCCTTCCGCATCGCATGTGCGATAGCCTCTGCGACCCTTTGCGCCACCGCCATCGCACAAGTGGCGTTCTCCTTAAAGCCAGCAATCGAAGTGCTCGACAACCCTGTAATTGCAGACTCCCCCGCGTATCCAGCCCTTGCGATCTCGACATTGGTCCCTGCCGTCATCGGTATCGCTACGACCATCCTCAGCGCCGTTCTCGTGTGGACGATCAAGAGCGGAGACCCCTTCAAGAAAGGGTCTGCGACATGCTTGAAGGTGCTCGGCATTCTCTTCGTTGTTCAAGCTGCCACCAGCCTCTACGCCGGCTCACTCAAAACCTCCGTTTCGATGTTTGGCGGCGAGGGGGCCGTCGGCGCCCAAGAGATCGCTTCATCATTCGATTGGACCTCTCTGGTTCTCGGCATCGTCCTGTTCATGCTTTCCCAGCTCTTCTTGTACGCCCGAGAGCTGTACCTCGACTCCGACGAGATTGCGTAAGGAAACGCCATGCCCGTAATTGTTCGCCTCGACAAGATCATGGCCGAGCGAAAGATTTCCTTGAACGAACTTGCCGAAAGGATTGGAACCACGCCCGTGAACCTGTCCCGTATTAAAAAAGGGCATATTCGCGGCATTCGCTTCAACACACTCGAGCAGCTATGCCTCGCCCTTCGTTGCCAACCCGGAGACCTTCTCGAAGTCATGAGCGAAGAGGATGCCCGAAAGGAGTTCGGACTCGATTGGTCCGCCGAGGATTAGAGGGCGGTCGTACTCGCCCTGCACACGGGGATGCGAATCGGCGAGGTCTGCGGCCTTCGGTGGTGCGATGTGGATTTCGAGACGGGCCTGATCTCGATCAGACACTCGGTGGCGTACGCGAAGGGAATGGGTTCGTTCATCAAGGACACCAAGACCCATGACGCCAGGGGTATCCCCATCGACCCGGTCGGCCTACTCCCCTTCCTGAAGGAGACCCACGAGATCGACTGCGGAAAGCTGCGCTTGCGCGGCCTTACCGGGGCGGTCGAGATCGGGGACTGCTACATCCTGTCGGAGCCGGGCGCGACCTTCGCGACGACAAGCTATATCCGCAGGGCGTTCAAGACGTTCTCGGAGACCAACGGCCTCATGGGCACCAACGACGAGCTGATCACGTTCCACGGCCTTCGCCACACGTTCGCAACGCAGTGGATCCGCCAAGGCGGCGATATCAAGGCGCTCCAATCGATCCTCGGCCACAAGGACGCCATGGCGACGCTCAACGTCTACGCCGACATCGAGCCCATCTCCAAAATCCATAACATGCTGCGCGCCACGCCGTGCCTTTGGCGCGGGCACCTCGGGCCGAGGGTCGATCCGGGTCCCATGTTCCAACAGAGGATCCAGGAGTCCATCGAGACGCTCCGGGCGTTCGGCTACGGCATCACCGAGCCGGACGACCGAAATATCGCCATACGCGACGTGAAGACGAACAGTTGGCTCTAACTCACCGAGTACGCGGCAGTGCTGGGCCCATCCCAACTGAGGTCACGGTGGTCCGATAGGGGCGCCGCCCGCGGCATGCGCCGCGGAGCGGTATCCCCTACCGAAGGGCGGGGATGCCCTTCGCTTCCAGTTCGGAATCAGCCGTCGGAGGCGTTCGGCTGACTGCGGGAACGGCCTGTCCGCTCAATGTGTTCGGCTGAGATCGGAAATCAACCCAACACGAGCCGGACACGCGCCAGACGGCTCTTCCCCGTACGGCCTTCCCCCTTACGCTCATGTTGCAGGCATGTAACGCCGCAGCGAGCGCGCCTTTTTTGCGCCAGACAGGTACAATGATGAACACTGTACCGTAGCGGAGCGCCCCGCGCGCGCCGCAATCACGCGAAAGGGTTTCCCATGGCCGAGATCTCGTCCTCCCGTATCGTCATCACCGTCCTTGGCAAGAACCGCCCCGGCATCGTCGCCGGCGTCACCCGTGTCCTAGGCGAGGCCAACGTCGACATCCGCGACATCACGCAGTCCATTATCGAGGACATCTTCACCATGACCATGCTGGCCGATACCGCCGAGTCCAAGCTCGACTTCGCCGAGCTGCAGAAGGCGCTGGCCGAGGCCGGCGAGCTTTCGGGCGTCAACGTGTCCATCCAGCGCGAGGACGTCTTCAACTTTATGTACCGCCTGTAGCGAGCAAGCCGCTGGGGATAGCCTGACGCGCGCATGCCCATGCAAGTCACCCCGATGCGGCCCGGAGAGGAGCGCGCATGGCCTACGACGCCAAGAAAATCTATTACCGCTTCGATGATCACCTGAGCCGCCTGGTTCTGGATTACGAGGCGAGCCGTCAGATTTCGCCCGAAAGCGAAAACCTCTACCACGGCCTGCCGACCGACCCTTATGACGAGGACCTGTTTGTCGAGCACAATGTCAAGCGCGGCCTGCGCAATGCAGACGGTTCGGGCGTGGTCGCGGGCCTCACTCGCATCTCGGATGTGCATGGCTACAACAAGGTCGACGGTAAGGTCGTGCCCGATCAGGGCAAACTCACGCTTCGTGGCTACAGCATCGAGGATCTGGTCAACAACGCCCAGGCCGAGGATCGCTATGGCTACGAAGAGGTCGCCTACCTGCTCATCACGGGCTCGCTGCCCACCAAAGAGGAACTCGACGGTTTTTGCGAACGCCTGGGCGCTTTTAGGCACCTGAGCGACGAATACGTCCGCGAGTTCCCCATGACCACGGTGTCGGCGAGCATCATGAATGTGCTTCAGCGCGCCGTGCTGCTGCTCTACGCCTTCGACGCCGAGCCCGACGCCATTACACCCGAGCACGAAATCGACGTCGCCATCTCCATGCTCGCCCGTCTCCCCCGCATCGCCGCCTTCGCGCATATGGCCTCGGTCGCCAAGCGTCGCGGCTCCGAGGTTCACGTGCCGCACCCCACACCCGGCCTCTCCACCGCCGAGACCATCCTACAGGTCCTGCGCGGCGGTATGGCGTTCACCCGCGATGAGGCGATGCTGCTCGACGTTATGCTCATGCTGCATGCCGAGCACGGCGGCGGCAACAACTCCACGTTCGCCTGCCGCGTGCTGTCCTCCTCGGCCACCGACCCGTATTCCGCCTACGCCGCGGCCATCGGCTCGCTCAAGGGCCCGCGCCACGGCGGCGCCAACGCCAAGGTCGTGTCCATGCACGAAGACATCCGTGCGCATGTCTCCAATTGGGAGGACGAGGACGAGGTCGCAGCCTACCTGGGCAAGATTCTCGACAAGCAGGCCTTCGACGGCACGGGTCTCATCTACGGTATGGGCCACGCCGTCTACACGCTGAGCGACCCGCGCGCCGAGGTGTGCCGCCGTTACGCGCGCACGCTTGCCGCCAAGAAGGACTTGGGCGAGGAGTTCGCGCTCATCGAGCGCATCGAGCGCCTGGCCCCGCAAGTGATGCGCGACCACGGCATGACCAAGCCCATCTGCGCCAACATCGACCTGTACACGGGCTTTATCTACAAGATGCTCGGCGTGCCCGAGACGCTCTTTACGCCGCTATTCGCCGTCGCCCGCATGGCCGGCTGGTCGGCGCACCGCATGGAAGAGCTCTTCTGCGCGCATCGCATCATCCGCCCGGCATACCGTCCGGTGATCGATCCGCTGGAGTACAAGCCGCTCGCCGATCGCTAAGACGCGGACCGTTATAGAACCCGAACGTGGCCAGGGCATCACCGCCCTCGGCCACGCTTTTTATGCCAGCAGAAAGGGCTGCATCAAATGATTGTGTTTTCCGATATGGATGGAACACTGCTGACGAGTGATAAGCAGATGAGCGATGCCACCTGGGCGATGCTCGACGAGCTCGCTCGACGCGGGATTGAATTTGTGCCCTGCACGGGACGTCCGCTGTCGGGCATCTTTGAGCCCATCCTCGCCCATCCCGCCGTACACTACGCGGTCTGCGCCAACGGTGCCAGCGTCTGGCAGCTCGACGACGATGTGCCCACCGACGCCTCGCGCGCCACACGCATTTTGAGCCGACCGCTCGACCGCGCCATCGTCCACCGCATCCATAGCATTGCCGCCGGCCATGACGTCACCTTCGATATCTTCGCCGACGGCCAGTGCTTCCTCCCCCGCTCGCTCTACACGCGCCTGGACGAATTCTGCGGCGGCGACCCCCACATCGCGGCTTCGCTCAAGCGCACACGAACACCGATCGACATGGATATCGACAGCAAGATCGACGAGGTCGAGACGCTCGAACGCATCGCCATGTACTGGCACGACCCGGCCGATCGCGATGCCATCGCGGCGGAGCTCGACACGCTCAGAGGCATTGAGGTCACGCGTTCGTACGCCATGAATATCGAGGTCATGGGCGAGGGCACCACCAAGGGAACGGCCCTCACGTGGCTATGCGAGCACCTGGGCGAGCGTCTCGCCGACGCCTGGGCGTTCGGCGACAACATCAACGACATCCCCATGCTGCAGGCAGCGGGCCACGGCATGGCCATGATCAACGCCGAGCCCGAGGACCGCGAGGCCGCCGACGCCATCACCGAATACGACAACGACCACGACGGTGTCGCCCGCGCCATCATGGCCGCCCTCGCCTAGTCATCGGCTAGTCATTGGGGACGTTCTTAAACGACTAGTCGTTGGGGACACTCTTCGCGAAAAAGTTGCAAGGACTGTCCCCCACTGCCGGCGGAAAAGGAACGTCCCCAACTACCGGATCAGGCGAGGCTCTCCAAAACGTGGCGGAGCTCCTGCTGGACGGCGTGGTCGCGGTTGCGCCCCACCACGCGATCGGCAACGGCCTTGAGCGCGGGGCGTGCATTTTCCATCGCACAACCCGTGCCGACAAAGCGAATGATCTCGTAGTCGTTCATCGAGTCGCCAAACGCCATAACCTCATCGCGCCCAATGCCATAATGCTCCGCGAGCTGTGCGATACCCGAAGCCTTCGACACGCCGGGCTGCATAGCATCGATCCACGCGTTACCCGAAGGCGCAAAAGTAAAGAGCTGACCGAGTTCGCGCTGCAGCACGTACGCACTGTCCATAACGGCACCGTCGTCGCAAAAGATACTCGCTTTGATGATATTTACGCTGGGATCGGGCAGCTCCCAAATGCGCTCGGCATTGGGAAGGTCCTTATCGACCTCACGCACGAACTTGCACTCGTCATCGAGCAGGAAGGACTTGGTTCGGTCAAAAAGCGCAAGATGCAGATTGGGAAACGTCGCGACAGCCTGGGCGAGCCTTCGAATCGCCAGGTGTGAATACACCTCACGGTCTACCATTTTGCCGTCGGCGAAGACCTGGGCGCCGTTGGCGGCGACAAAGTCCATCTTGTCGCGAACGGGCGCAAAGAACTCGCACAGGCGATCGTAGCGACGACCTGACGATGCGGCGAAATGCACGCCATGCTCGTGTAGCGCCAGAATCAGTTCGTAGGTCTCGGGAGGCACCTGGCCGTTTTCGTCAAGCAACGTGCCGTCCATATCGGATGCAATCAGTTTAAACATAGAAAAGCTCCCTTCGGGCTTGATGGAATCGGACGTAAATCCGATTCCAACGTACCCAAAGGGAGCTCAGATAAGACTCCGCGGGCGCAAACGTTACAAGGACCTAGCAAATAGCTCACACATGCCAGAGGCCTCATGGTCGCGGCGTCAGGCGACACGTCAAAGAGTGTCCCCGACGACTAATCGTTGAAGAACATCCCCGATAACTAGTCGGCGTAGGTGAAGGTCGTGACGTCGAACATGCCCTCGGGGCGGATGCGGAGCGTCGGGATGACCGGCAGGGGCAGGAAGATGATGCCCATGATGGGGTCGAGCGGCGGCTCAATACCCATGGCGCGCGCCTTGACCATAAAGTCGTCGTGCTGCGCGGCAACGTCCTCGGCCGTGCCTTCGCTCATCAGGCCACCAAGCGCCAGCGGAATACGCGCCACAACCTCGCCGTTGCGCACCAGCACGTGGCCGCCCTGGCCAACAGCCTCGACGGCAGCCATCATATCGGCCGCGTTGTCGCCCACCACGCACACGTTGTGCGAGTCGTGGCCGATCGTCGAGGCGATAGCGCCGCCTGTGATGGTAAAACCGCGCACCCAGCCGCGGCCGATATGCTTGCCGACGAGTCCCATGCCGGCGGGACCGTCGCCATCGGCGCCCTTGGCCTGCAGTGACACGCCGCGGCCGTGGCGCTCGATCAGCATAATGCGGCGCAGGCCCTCGGCGTTCTCGGGGCGAGCCATACCCGTGATGGCCTTGCCCGGCACCACGTCGATCACGGCCTCGCCCGGCTTAAAGGCATAGTCGAACACGTCGAGCGATAGCTTCGGCAGCTTAACGGAAGCACGCAGCTCATCGGCAAGGGCCGCAACCTCGGCCATCTCGGGTGCGATCTCGCCCACAAAGGTGCCGTCCTGCGCCACCAGAGCACCGGCGGCATATACGCGATGCGGAGCTGCGGCAAACGTCAGGTCGTTGAGCACCAGCAGGTCGGCACGCTTGCCCGGGGCGATGGCGCCACGCAGCTCGTGCGGGTCGCGACAGCCGTGGTCCAGGCCAAACGCCTCGGCCGTGGAAAGGGACGCCATAGAGATGGCGACCACGGGGTCAATACCGGCCTCGATAGCCACTCGGCAGGCGTTGTCGATCATACCGGTCGAAAGCGCATCGGAGGGAGCGCGGTCGTCGGTCGCAAAACAGCAGCGACGGGCGCGGGCGGGGTTCTCCAGCAGCATCGGCGACAGGTTGGCCAGGTCATGGCTGCACGTACCCTCGCGCAGCATCACGTACATGCCACGAGACAGCTTGTCGAGCGCCTCCTCGGGAATCGTCGACTCGTGGTCGGCGATAATGCCCGCTGCGGCATAGGCGTTGAGGTCCTTGCCGGCAACAAGTGGCGCATGGCCGTCGACCTGCCTGGACGGCGTCTGGTTGGCGGCGTCGATACGAGCGCAGGTCTCGGGATCGGCCATAAAGACACCCGGCAGGTTCATCATCTCGCCGAGGCCAAAAACGTCGCCCGGATGCTCGGCAAAAAACGCCTGCATGTCAGCGGCGGTAATCACAGCGCCGGCCTGCTCATCGGGCAGTGCGGGCACGCACGAGGGCATCATGTACTTGATGGAAATGGGCGCGCGACGGCCGTCCTCGATCATAAAGCGCAGGCCGTCGAGCCCCGCCACGTTGGCGATCTCGTGGCTGTCGGCGATGGCAGTGGTGGTGCCGCGCGTCGCCGCCATGCGCGCATACTCGGCGGGACGGATGTTCGAGGACTCGATATGCAGATGTCCGTCGATAAAGCCGGGGGCGATATAGCGACCCTGGCAGTCAATGACCTCGGTCGCCTCGTAGGTGCCGGCGGCATCGTCGCGACCGTCGTAGAGCACGCCGACGATTACGCCATCCTTGACGGCAACGCTACCGGGCGCCACGCGCTGGCCATATACGTCGACAATCTGTGCATTGGTAAACAGCGTGTCGACGGGCACGCGACCCTCGGCGGCCTCGATCACAGACCTCATGACCTCAACGGACATACATACTCCTTTAACGGTAGAAATAACTGCGGAGCGGACGAGCCTTCACCGCAGCAAGCCAACAGCCATTGTATGCCCAAACGATGGGTCCACGATACGCCTCTCCGCTTAACGGCGCACGCCGCTTGGCGCAATGGGGTCAGACCGCCTTGGGTAGTCGTTGGGGACGTTCTTAAACGACTAGTCATTCAAGAACGTCCCCAACGACTACCCAACAACTACTAACTGCCGTCCCGACAACAAAAACGCCGACGTTTTGGCAACGACAGCGAAAACCCGCCAGAGCGAGCAAGGTGCCTTGAAACGAGGCGGCATTGACCTCCTGGTCATGCCGCCGAAGTTGAAAGGCAGATTGCCGCTCTGGCGGGTTTGCAGCGTCGAGTCGTTACGCGGTTTGGTAAAACCGCGTAACTAAATCAACTTGAAGCCCTTGCGCTTGCCTACGGAGAGGGTGTCGCCCAGCTTGAGAGCGCTCGGGTCGATGTTGTAGCTCTTGGGAGCCACGGCCTTGCCGTTGATCTTGACGCCGCCGCCGTCGATGTCGCGGCGGGCCTGACCGGCGCTGGCCGAAAGGCCCAGGTCCTTGAGCAGGCCGGCGAGGTAGATCTGGCCCTCGTCGTTGACGGTCAGCTCGACGTGCTTCTCGGGGAAGTCGGCAAGCTGGCCCTCCTTGAACACGCGGTCGAACTCGGCCTGGGCCTCGTCGCCGGCGCCGGCGCCGTGGTAGGTATCGCACAGGTCGCGGCCCAGCGCGCGCTTGAGCTCGTAGGGGTCGGCGGAACCGTCGGCCAGGGCAGCGTCGATCTTGTCGACCTCGGCCGGGGTGAGCGAGCTGGCAAGACGATAGTACTTGCCGATCATCTCGTCGGGGATGGACATGGTCTTGCCGAACATATCCTTGGGAGCATCGGTCAGGCCGATGTAGTTGCCGTAGGACTTGGACATCTTGCGCACGCCATCGGTACCCTCGAGCAGCGGCATGGTAAGCGCGATCTGCGGCTCCATGCCCATCTTCTCCATAAGCTCGCGACCAGCGAGCAGGTTGAAGAGCTGGTCGGTGCCGCCCATCTCCACGTCGGCCTTGATCATGACCGAATCGTATGCCTGCATCACGGGGTACAGGAACTCGTGCAGGGCGATCGGCGTCTGGGACTGGTAGCGCTTGGTAAAGTCATCGCGCTCGAGAATGCGGGCGACGGTGAACTTGGAGCACACCTGCAGCAGGCCGGCCAGATCCATCGACAGGATCCAGTCGCCGTTGTGCACGATGGTGGTCTTCTCGGGATCCAGAATCTTCATGGCCTGGCTCACGTAGGTCTCGGCGTTGGCCTCGATCTGCTCCTGCGAAAGCTGCGGGCGGGTGGAGTTCTTGCCCGAAGGATCGCCGATCAGTGCGGTGCCGTTACCGATGATGAGGGTGACGTTGTGGCCCAGGTCCTGGAACTGACGCATCTTGCGCAGGGGCACGGCATGGCCCAGGTGCAGGTCGGGGCTGGTGGGATCGACGCCGAGCTTGATGTTGAGGGGCTCGCCCTTCTCAAGCTTCTTGCGAAGGTCGGCCTCGGGGACGATCTGCGCTGCGCCCGAGGTGATGATACGCATTTGCTCGTCGACAGACAGCATTGGGTATCCTCCTTTTGCTATAGCACCCTC
>CABSAN010000059.1 GCA_902475785.1 uncultured Collinsella sp. | reverse complement strand
CCCTGGAAGTGGTCGTGCGACAGAATCGAGCCGCCCACGATGGGCAGGTCGGCGTTGGAGCCAATAAAGTAGTGCGGGAACAGGTCCACAAAATCGAGCAGGCACGTCAGGCCCTTGCGGTCAACGTGCATAGGGCGATGCTCGGAGCTCATGGCAATGCAGTGCTCGTTAAAGTACGCGTACGGGCTGTATTGGAAGCCCCAGCGCTCGCCGTCGAGCTTAATGGGGATAACGCGCAGATTCTGGCGGGCGGGATGGGCGCCGCCGTCGGCTGCAGCGGAGCGTCCGGGATAGCCTTCGTTTTCGATGCAGAGCTGGCAGGCGGGATACTTCTCGCCCGTGTTTTTGGCGGCGCCGGCCGCGGCAATATCGCGCGGGTCCTTTTCGGGCTTTGACAGGTTGATGGTAATCTCGAGGTCGCCCCAGTTGGTGGGGGTGCTCCATTTGATATTGCGCGCGATGGCGGCGCGGCGCACGTAGCCGGCGTCGCAGCACAGACCGTAGAACCAGTCGGTCGCGGCGCGGGGCTCGTTGACGCCCATGCGGCCGTTGAACTCCTCGTTTACAACCGAAGGCCTCGGCATGAGTGCGCCCATGATGCGCATGGCGATGCGGTCGCGGCCCGACGCCGTGTCCTCGGCAGCGCCGTTGGCAACGGCGGCCTCGGCAAGCGCGGCAAGCGTGCCCTCCAGGTCAAAATCGGGGAGCGTATCGGGGTGCAAGAGCGAGAGCTTCTCGTTCTGCAGCGCCCAGGTCATGTCGAGCGCCGGGCCCGTAGCACCGATGCACTCCAGAATGGTGTTATACGCCCAGATGCGATCGTCCTGGTCGATCATCGATCGGTGGATGGCATACTCAATCAAGCCCTGCGCGGCCTCGCGCACGTCAGTCATTACAGCCATGCCGCGTAAGCCCCCTTGTCAGAAATTGCGTAGTGGCGGGCAGAGTCCTCGCCCAGCCAGCCGTTCATCTTGGTGATAAAGGTGTCGACCAGATTGAGCGGCACGAAGGCCTGAATGGTGCCGCCAAAGCCGCCGCCGTGGATGCGCACGGCGCCGCGGCCGTCGAGCACATGCTCGGCCAGCGCTAGGGCATACATGGAAGGCTGCTCGGAGCCCAGCTTGGCAACAACATTCTGCAGGTACATGGCGGAGCTGGCGCCGGACTCGCGCGTCAGGACCAGGAACCGGTCGATGTCGCCGGCGTTCAGAGCTGCCCAGCGCTTATCGACCAGGCCGTTCTCGTACCAGTAGTGAACGGCGCGCAGGCAGGCGCGGTCGCCCAGCTTGGCGCGCAGCTCGGGGAGTTTGGCGTCAAAGTCGGCAACGTTTACCTCGCATAGGCGTGCCTTGCCAAACTCGGCGGCGACGTCCTGCATCTCGCGCGGAACGGCTGCGTAGTCGTCGGTGGCGGCCACGTGGTCGGCACCGACCTTAACGAGCACGAGCGCATAACCGTGATCTTCAAAGTTGAGCTCGAGCTTCTGGGTTTTAGGCTGAGCCTGGTCCTCAAAGTCCATGTAGGCGAGGCCGCCCAAGCAAACGGCGGCCTGGTCCATAAGACCGCAGGGCTTGCCATAATAGTTGTTCTCGGTGCGCTGGCTCATCTGGGCGAGTGCTACGGGCTCAATCGCGGGCGCGCCCCAGAGCGTCTCCATGGCACGACCGTACGCGGCCTCGACGGCAGCGGAGCTGGATAGGCCGCCGCCCGAGGGGACGGAGCAGGTGAAGGCGAAGTCGAAGCCCTGGGGCTCAACGCCAAGGGCTGCGACCTCGTGGGCCATACCGCGCACGAGGCTTGCGGACGTGCCCTTCTCGGACTCTTGAATATCCAGCGTGTCGAGCGTGATCTCAAAGGTAGGGTAGCCCTCATCGGCAACGCGGACCTTGTTGGTGTCGGTCGCTACGGCAATGCCGTCAACGGCGACATCGAGCGAGCCGGCGATAACGTGGCCGCCCTCGTGGTCGGTGTGGTTGCCGCTGATCTCGGAACGGCCGGGCGCGTGCACGTAGAGCACCTGGCGGTCGCCGATGGGGCCAAACTCCTCCTCAAACAGCTTGGTGAGCGTGGCGAATGTCTTTTCGTCGGGAGTGGTCATGGGAGTCCTTTCCTTGGTGCGCACGGGTGAGTTTTGCGTCGTTATGAGTACGTTAACAACTTAAAGCGGCATGAACCAAGTGTTCACGATGCCGCACGTTACGGGCTATGTTAACGTACTCATAACACAACTCTTGTCACTTTTTGAGAATCTGGTAATCGGTAGAAATACAGCCGTGAACGGTACTGCCGTATGGACTTATAAAGCAGAAGAGATGCAGATAGAAAAAGTAGAGTACGTTAACATGCGTCCGACGATAGCGGGCCTCGGCGCGGGATGTATTTCTGCCCAGGCCGGCATTCACGCTATTCAGATCTCGCAAGGGTGAAGGTGATCCTGTGGCAAGGCGCCCGTCCAACGATACAGGTACGCGTCCGGTCTCCATGGCCGACGTCGCCCGCGCTGCTGGCGTTTCTCAGCAGACGGTTTCGCGCGTCGCCAACGGCTTGCCCAACGTTAACGAACAGACGCGCCAGCGCGTGCAGGCTGCTATGCAAGAGCTCGGCTTTCGTCCGAGTTATGCCGGTCGCTCGCTGCGCGACGGCCGTTACCATTCGGTCGGCCTATGCATCAACGATGTCACCAAGTTTGGCAACCTCTCAATGATCGACGGCATCGCCAGCGCTGCTCGCGAGCATAATTGCGCCATCACGCTGGTCGAGATGTCCAAGACCGAGGAGTTTTCGCTTGCCGAGGCCACGCGTCGTATGGCCGCACTGCCGGTGGACGGCATCATCATCGGCATGAGTCGTATGGCGCCCGATTTTGAGACGTTTGATCCACTGCCGGGCATTGGCACGGTCATCGTCACCATGTACGCGCACCCGCGGGTGACCACGGTCGACTCCGATCATTACGGCTGCTCGCTCTTGCTTATGAATCACCTGTTTGAGCTGGGGCACGGGCAGATTCGCTATATTGGCGGCCCGTCGTTCTCGGTCGACGAGCAATTTCGTCGCGCCGGTTGGCAGGATGCGCTCGAGCGTAAACACGTCGAGCCGGCAGAGCCGCTCGAGGGCGACTGGTCTGCCAACAGCGGCTACGAGGCCGGCAGGTACCTGGCCGAGCACGATCACACCATGACGGCGATCTATGCGGCAAACGATCAGATGGCAAATGGCGCGATTGCCGCGCTGCGTGATAGCGGCCTGCGCGTGCCCGAGGACGTGAGCGTGGTGGGCGTCGACGATTCGCTCGATGATTTTGTGGCACACAACGAGCTCACGACCGTGCGATTCGATCTACATCAGCGCGGACGCGAGGTGTTTGAGCATGCGGTTCCCGAGGCGGGTACGGCGGGCAAAACCGTTGCCATTCGTATTCCCGGCCAGCTCATTATCCGACATAGCACGGCGATACCACGCTCATAGTTTACGCAGGTAAACGGCAGTATATTCCGCCTCAATTACAATCGGTAAGGATGCTGACGGATAGCCGTGGCTATGAAGGCGAGTGTTATGATAGACGGGTTCTTTTGTCTATCTAGGAGGCTTTGCCTGATGGAGATCACCAAGGATATCCGCTACATCGGTGTCGACGATCACGACATTGACCTGTTCGAGGGCCAGTACGATGTGTCCGAGAACGGTATGGCATACAACAGCTACGTTATCTTGGGCGAAAAGATCGCTGTCGCCGATTCAGTCGACGGCGGTTTTGTTGACGAGTGGCTCGGCAACCTCGAGGCCGTGCTCGATGGCCGTACGCCCGACTACCTGGTCGTCCATCACATGGAGCCCGATCACTCCGCCGGTATCGCTGCCTTTATGGAGCGCTATCCCCAGGCACAGATCGTGGCCAGCATGGGTGCCTTCCGCATGATGGTCAACTACTTTGGCACCGACTACCCCGAGCGCAAGATGGTCGTCAAAGAGGGCGACGTGCTCGACCTGGGCGGCCACAGCCTGACCTTTATCGGCGCCCCCAACGTTCACTGGCCCGAGGTGATCTTCTCCTACGAGTCCACCGACAAGGTGCTCTTTAGTGCCGACGGCTTTGGCAAGTTTGGCGCCAACGACATCGAGGATCCCGAGGGGTGGGCTTGCGAGGCTCGCCGCTACTACTTTGGCATCGTCGGTAAGTTCGGCAAGTTCGTGCAGGCCGTGCTCAAGAAGGCCGCCGACCTGGACATTCAGATTATCTGCCCGCTCCACGGCCCCGTGCTGACCGAGAACCTGGGCTACTACCTCGACACCTATAACACCTGGTCGAGCTATCAGCCCGAAGACGAGGGCATCACGATCGCCTATGCGAGCGTGTATGGCCATCTGAAGGCTGCCGTCGAGGAGCTCGCATCTGCGCTCGAGGCTCGCGGCCAGAAGGTCTCCGTCTTTGACCTGGCTCGCGACGACATGGCCGAGGCCGTTGAGGATGCGTTCCGCTACGACCGTCTGGTGCTCGCCTCCATTACCTATCAGGGCGAGATCTTCCCGTGCATGAGCACCTTTATCCACACGCTCGCCGAGCATGCCTACCAGAACCGCACCGTGGCGCTTGTCGAGTCCGGTTCCTGGGCGCCCGCAGCTGCCAAGGTTATGACCAAGGAGCTCGAGGGCATGAAGGACATCACCCTGACGCAGAACAAGGTGACTGTGCTGGGCTCGCTCAACGACGCCTCGCGCGCCCAGATCGAGGCCCTCGCCGACGAGCTCTCCAAGTAGCGACACGTTCACTTTTGACGCTCAACCATCACAACCACCACAAAGGGGACAGGCACCTTTGTGGTGGTTTTTGTTTAAGCGCCGGCGATGACGAGATTTGGGTGGGCGCTGTCGGTGGCCTCGGCGATTGAGGTGGCGACGGCATGATCGGGGTCACGGTCCATCATGATGGTGTCGACATCGGTCAGCTCGGCAAAGCGGTACATGCCGCGTCCGTTAACCTTGCTGGCGTCCATGAGGGCGACGCTTTGATGGGCCGCGGCGATCATAGCCGTTTTGGTCTCGGCCATCTGGGGAAAGTCGGTCGTAAAGCCGCAGCTGGAGACAAAGGCGCCGGGGCACATGACGGCCAGATCGGCATGGACCATTTGGAGCGCCTGCATAGTGAGCGGTCCGTACAAATAACGATGGCCTTTGCGCAGCGCCCCGCCCAGCATGACGACATCGACCGAGGGCATGCTCTCGTCGATGTAATCGGCAATGGTAATGTCTGCCGTGATGACGGTGATGCCGTTGCGCTGGTCGAGGAGCCGGACAAACTCGAGCGCGGTGGTACCCGAGTCGACGAGCAGCGTGTCGCCGTCGTTGACGAGCTCGATGGCGCTTTGTGCGATGGCCTGCTTGGCGGCGACGTTGACGTTGATGCGGCGATCCTGCGTGGAAACGGTCAGGCGTTTGTGGAGCGATACGGCACCACCATGTGTGCGGCGCAGCTTGCCTGCTTCGGCGAGGGCGTCCAGGTCGGCGCGGGCGGTGACGGAGGACACGCCAAAGGTCTGGGCAATTTCTGCCACCTGCACCGAGGCGTTATGCTCGAGCATCTCCATGATGGCGGCACGACGCTCATCGGCGAAGGCTCGGGTTGTTGCGTGGGCCATAGCTGCTCCATTCTCGGCCAAATTTGCAGGAATTGTGTTGACTCTATTTTCGTTCATTTTCTTTTTGGATAAGAAAACACCTTTCGATTACTTATCTTTTCTATAAAAGAAAGATGATTCGCTTGAAAACTGCAATGTCGTATAGAGGGATCCGGCGCGAATCCCTTCCGTTTGCTTTTCAAAAACGAGTGTCTTGACCTGTGTGCCGGTGATATCTCATACGTGCGACGCCGTCGATTTTCATACAATGAGCGCAGTAAAACGCAAGGTAAAACGCCTTGTGAACAACTACGCCCGATGTCCAGATGCGGGCGAGGGAGAGGAGCAAACGCTCATGGCACTTGTTACCACCGAAAAGATGCTCAAGGACGCTCAGGCCGGCCACTACGCCGTCGGCGCGTTCAACGTCGAGAACCTCGAGTTTGTTATGGCCGTTCTGGCCGCTGCCGAGGAGACCAAGTCCCCCGTCATCATGCAGACCACCCCGGGCACCATCAAGACCGCTGGTCTGGACTACTTCTACGGCATGGTCAAGGCTGCTGCCGAGCGCGCTTCCGTGCCCGTCGCTCTGCACCTCGATCACGGCGATGGCTATGACCGCTGCATGCAGGCTTTCCGCACGGGCTACACCTCTGTCATGATCGACGGTTCGCACGAGTCCTTCGAGGACAACATCGCCCTGACCAAGTCCGTCGCCGATGCTGGCCGCGCCATGGGCGTGCCCGTCGAGGCAGAGCTCGGCAAGGTTGGCGGCAAGGAGGACGACGGTCCCGCGGTTGAGGGCGAGAGCCCCTACACCGATCCGGCTGAGGCCAAGGAGTTCGTCGAGCGCACTGGCTGCACCTCTCTCGCTATTGGCGTTGGCACCAGCCACGGTGTGTACACGAGCGATCCGCACATCGAGCAGTCCGTGGTCAAGGCCATCCGCGACGCCGTCGACGTGCCGCTGGTTCTGCACGGCACCTCCGGTGTGCCCGATGAGCAGGTTGCCGAGGCTGTGAAGAACGGCATCTGCAAGGTTAACTACGCCACCGAGCTGCGTCAGGCCTACACCAAGGGCTTCATGGCCTACATGGCCGAGAACCCCGCCTGCTTCGACCCCAAGAAGCCGGCCAAGGAGGGCATGCGTGAGATCACCGAGCTGGTTAAGATCCGCATGACCAACCTCAACTCTGTGGGCAAAGCAGAGTAACAGCAAGGGTACTCTGATCCCACCGGACGGCTTGGGCGGGTCCCCGTACTTAGTTTCCAAAACGTCCTCGCGCATGAAGGCCCCCGTTGCCTCGCTTCTACGAAGCGTTGGCAACGGGGGCCTTCGCGCTGCGGAATGATTTTGGAAACTAAGTACGGGGACCCGCCCAAGCCGTCCTGCTCGATCGCCCTTGTGGCGTTAGGGCGGAAATGGATGGGGCGTTAGGGCTTCTTTGCTGATGGGGGATTAGTATGCCCGGGCTTGGTTGGGGAATGCCTGGTCTAGTGAGGCTTGGAGTTTTTCGAAGGATGTCTGCAGGTTGAGGTGTTGGTCTGCAGAGCGTTTGGCTTTTGTGGTGGGGGAGTCGAGGAGACCGTTTCTCTGTGTCGGGGGGAAGGAGAAAAGGTCTGCATGTTTTAGGGATGGCTGCTGTGCTGCGTCATTGGAAGAATGCATGCTTATGCGGCCTCCTCGATGTCCACCAAAAGGTTGCGCACGGGGTGTGCTGCTAGGTCCCGTGCGTTGGCAGTATTATGCCGCGGCTGTCGCAAAGAAGCGCTAAAGAAAGGCTTAACCTGGTTTGATGTTACGATGAAACCGCAGGTCAAAGCCATCGAGTAACACTCTTGAAAGGTTGGGAGCTTAAGGGCTTTCTAAGGTTTGTGGCGCGGATGTGGCTCGCCTGTGTGGGACGTGTGGGCGGCTCGTTCCTAGCGCTGCGGCGCTGCGGCCCGCACCTGCTCGATGACCTTTTCCATCGTGGCGTCGATGCGGTCTTTCTTGAGCTCACATTCCCAGATGGTTATGGGTGTCCAGCCCATTTGAGTGAGTGCTGCCACGGCAGCGCGGTCGCGCTCGACGTTGCGACGGAACTTTGCCTCCCAAAACTCAACGTTGCGCTTGGGCTGGCTAGGGTTGCACTTGGGGCAGCGGTGCCAAAAGCAGCCGTTGACGAAGATGGCGATCTTGCGTCCGGGAAAGGCGATGTCGGGCTTACCGGGAACCTTCCATTCCAAGCGATAACCCGTAAGGCCCGCTGCCCGCAGGCGCTGGCGAACGAGCAGCTCGGGTTTGGTGTTCGCACGCTTGTTGCCCTTCATGGACTTTTTTATAGCGGCGCGACGGCGCACGAGCTCACGCTCGTCGGCGGAAAGGTCCGAGGTGTCGATGCCGTCCAGCAGGCCGGGCTTGGGACGCTTCTTGCTGCGGCGCTTAGGTGCGCGCTTGGGCTTGGTGGCGGGCTCGTAGGTCGCGGTGGCCTCGGCGTTGTTGGCAGTGCCGTTGGCCTCAAGCCGATCTTCCTTCAACTCAATCAGCGCATCGATAAGTCCCTTGTCGGCGGGCATCCATTCCACCGTGGCAAGCGAGGTACGCGGAATCCAGCGGATATCAAGCTGGCGGTCATGCTTCTGGGGCTCATCGGATTCATCGGCGAGCGAGCAGTAGTAGCACTCCATCGAGAGATGAAAATCGGGGTAGTCATACTCAACGGTGTAAAAATCGCGCAGGTTGGTGACTTTGACCTGCAACTCTTCCATAAGCTCGCGGCGTACGGCGTCCTCGGGCGACTCGCCGCGCATGAGCTTGCCACCGGGAAACTCCCAAAGTCCCTGCATGTCGCCGTAGCCGCGCTGCACGGCAAGCAGCTCATCAGATCCTTCCTTGCGAATGATCCCAGCGGCAACATGAACAGTCTTCAACAGGAGTCCTCTCTCAACATCAACACGTGGCAGGGTAGTCTTTTTGGGACGGGGCTTTTTTAGCTGCCCTATGTCAAATGCGGCCCCATGTTTTGAAGGCTACGGATGGGGTAGCTAAAAAAGCCCCGTCCCAAAAAGACTACCCCTACCTTACACAACGGTAAGGCAAGCGTAAGCCATATCGATGGTAGCCGACTCGTCTTCTTGCGACTATAGATGCCGTAGACTAATTGCAAGAAAGGACTCGGTATGCAAACCACGCACATGGCGACCCCGGTACTGGAGGTCGCGCATCTCGAAAAGGTATACGGAGCGCTGGGCAACGTGACCCGCGCGCTCAACGACGTCAGCTTTACCGTCAACCGCGGCGAATTTGTTGGCATCATGGGCGCTTCGGGCTCGGGCAAGTCGACGTTGCTCAATTGCGTCTCGACCATCGATAGCGCCACGAGCGGCACGATCCGCATCAACGGCCAGGACGTGACGCGCATGAAGCAGGCCAAGCTCTCGCAGTTCCGCCGCGAGGAGCTCGGCTTTATCTTCCAGGACTCCAACCTGCTCGATACGCTCACGGCACGCGAGAACATCGCCCTGCCGCTCACCATCGCCCGCACAAACTCGGCAGAGATCTCGACCCGCGTGCAGGATGTGGCAGCGCGCCTGTCCATCAGTCAGGTGCTCGACAAGTATCCCTACCAGATGTCCGGCGGGCAGCAGCAGCGCGTTGCCGCGGCTCGCGCACTCGTCACCGACCCCACCATGATCATGGCCGACGAGCCCACCGGTGCCCTCGATTCCAAGAGTGCCCGCCTGCTGCTCGAGAGCCTGGAGGCCCTTAACCGCCGCCTGCGCGCCACGGTGCTCATGGTCACGCACGACAGCTTTGCCGCCAGCTACACGAGCCGTGTGCTGTTTATTCGCGACGGCAAGATCTTCACCGAGCTGCGCCGCGGCGACACCGACCGCCGAGAGTTCTTCGACCGCATTATGGAGGTCGTTGCCATGATGGGCGGTGAGGGCTCCGATGCTCTGTAAACTCGCTTGGGGCAACGTCCGCCGCGCCGGCCGCGACTACCTCGTCTACCTTTTGACGCTCACCCTGGGCGTCACGGTCTTCTATGCCTTTAACACCATCTCGATGCAGGTCGACATCGCCGGCATCGATGAAAAGGGCTTAGCGCAGGTAATGGGCAGCATGCTCGGCGACCTGACGTACTTTTTGGCCGGTGTCATGGCCTTTTTGATGGTGTATGCCAATAACTTCATCATGAAACGCCGCAAGAAGGAGTTTGGCCTGTACCAGGTGCTCGGCATGGGGCGCGGGCGCGTCGCCGCGATCATGGCGCTCGAGACGGTGATTGTCTCGGTGGTGGCCTTTGTCGCCGGCATTGTGCTGGGCGTGGGACTCTCCCAGCTCATGACGTTCTTTACGGCCTCGCTCTTTAAGACACAAATCGCCAATTTCCACTTCTTTTTCTCGGTGCATGCGTTCAACCTGACCCTTGCCTGTATGCTCGTAATGTTTGTGCTCACGCTACTGCTGAACCTTCGCGCCGTGCGTCGTACCAAACTCATCGAGCTTATGGGTGCCGAGCGTCGCAACGAGAGCATCAAGACACGCAACCCCTGGATTGCGATTGCCATCTTTGTCGTGGGCGTGGTGCTTGTGGGTGTGGCCTATTACCGTCTGCTACGTGATGGGTTCCCACTAACCGCGACGGACAGCAAGCTGCAAGAGGCCATGAACCAGTTTGGTATTACGACCGCTATGGTTACCGTGGGCACCTTTGCCCTGTTCTGGGGACTCTCGGGCATGCTCATCAAGCTGCTGCAGAGCCTGCGCGGCGTGTATTGGCGCGGCCTCAACATGTTTACCGTGCGCCAGCTTGCGGCCAAGGTCAACACGGTGTGCTTTTCGATGGGCGTCATCGCGATGCTCCTGTTTTTGGCCATCACCTCGGTGACGTGCGGTATGTCGATTGCCAACGTGATGAACGAAAACCTGGAGCGCTATAATCCGGCCGACATGTCGCAGACGTATGTCTATTACACGCCCGATACGCTCGACTTCTACAAAGAGTACATCAATCCGCCTGAAGCCGATCGCATGGTGCTGGCCGATAGTACGGTCGATTTGTACTCCGCATGGCACGGCGATCGTGTCGACCCCGATAACGTTGCAGACGGTATTAAAGGCAAGTCGGCGGACAACAACGACGAGACCGGCAAGAAGGTCAATATCGCCGATGTTGCCGGTGAGCATGTGCAGATCGATTCGTATCTGAGTTACCCGGTTGGCGGCTCGAATCCTTCGGTGATCCCAAGTGAGATGTGCAAAATCATAGGCGAAAAGCTTCCCAAGGCGTTCGGGGGTAGCAATGCCGATGCGATGGGTCTGTTTGTGACGCCGGCGAGCCAGTACAACAAACTGCGCCAGATGATGGGCGAGGAGCCGGTGCACATCGGTCACGACCAGTATCTGCTCACGTGTGATATGGGCGGCGAGCTGGTCGACCTGTACACCAAGTATATGGCTGGCGGCCATACCCTTACCTTGGGCGGGCATACGCTCAAGCCCGCAACCGATAAGTCGGACGAAGATACGGCGGCCATCGCCAACTCGGCGATGGGCAGTAATGGGGGTACCGTCGTCGTTGCCGACGAGCTGTTGTCCCAACTTAATCTGCAGCCGTATTCCAGTAGCCTGCTCGTTAACTACAAACAGGGGATGGATACGACTGAGGCAGACGAGAGCATTAAATACACTGTGCTCGACAATCTGCTCGTTGACGGCAAGGAGCCGGGGTCGTGGGGAATCTTCATCACACGCTCCGAGATGTACACGCAAGCAGCGCAAATGAACGGTCTTATTAGCTACCTAGCCATCTACATCGGCTTTGTATTGGTCGTTGCATGCGCGGCGATTCTGTCGATCCAGCAACTCTCCAACGTGGCCGACGGCAGCCGCAGCTATCGCGTGCTGGCGCAGATCGGCTGTGAGGACCGCCAGATTCGCCATTCGGTGATGGCGCAACAAGCGGTGTTCTTCCTGTTCCCGTTGGCGGTGGGCTTGGCGCACTCCTTTGTGGCACTTAAGGTGATCATCGAGCTGGTGAGCATTTTCGGAAATATGAGCATCGGCGGCACCGTGGGCCTCACCTGTGCAATCTTCCTGGCAGCATACGGTGGCTACTTCCTGGTGACCTACCTCATGAGCACCGGCATAGTGCGAGCCGCCATAGCCACGCGCTACAGCGAGTAACTTGTCCAACCCAGAACCACCACAAAGGGGACAGGCACCTTCGTGGTGGTTCTAGCGTCAGGGTGCTTTTTCCGCGGCGAAACAATCAAAAACCACCACAAAGGTGCCTGTCCCCTTTGTGGTGGTTTTTCTGCATAACTTCAAGTGCCAGCTCTGGCAACGACGCAGGTAGAAAAACATCAGCGAAAACCCGCCAGAGCGAGCAAGGTGCCTTGAAGCGAGGCGGCATTGACCTTCTGGTCATGCCGCCGAAGCTGAAAGGCAGATTGCCGCTCTGACGGGCTTGTAGCGTCGAGCCGTTACGCGGTTTGGTAAAACCGCGTAACTAAATCCGTTCCGCGATCTCGTGGATGAGGTAGTCGGTCTTTTCCCAGCCCAGGCACGGGTCGGTGATCGACTTGCCAAAGACACCGCCGTCGACCGGCTGGTTACCGTCCTCCAGGTAGGACTCGATCATAAAGCCCTTGACCAGCTTGGAGATGGACTCGTTGCGGCGGCAGCTGTCGAGCACTTCCTTGCAAATGCGATACTGCTCCAGCGGACGCTTACCCGAGTTGTCGTGGTTGCAGTCGATGACCGCCGCCGGGTTGGCATAGCCGGCGTGCTCGGTGTAGCGCTCGGCCAGGCGCTCGAGGTGCTCGTAGTGGTAGTTGGGGTAGGTGCGGCCATCGAGGCCGATGTAGCCGCGCATGACAGCGTGCGCAAGCGGGTTGCCATCGCACTCGACTTCCCAGTTACGGAAGATGAAGCTCTGGTGCGCCTGCGCGGCGTAAATGGAGTTGAGCATAACGGTGGTAGAGCCGGCAGTGGGATTCTTCATGCCGACGGGTACCGAAAT
>CABSAN010000058.1 GCA_902475785.1 uncultured Collinsella sp. | reverse complement strand
AAAGGGCGGAGGCGGGGCATGCCCCGCCTCTTACACCACATCTCTGTGCGCTACCAGTTTCAAGTCCAGTTTTGCCGATTTCGACCAAGAATCGCTGCTACTAAAAAGGTAACAGTACTCAAATTTGCCCTTTTTTGGCCACAAGCCCTAAAACAAGCCTCGCCAGGGTCGGGAAACGGGCCAAATCGTCGGCCTCGAGGTTTATTCCACCGTTCCGTAGACGGCGCCCCAGCCGTGGGCAGCCAAGGCTGAGTTGAGCTGGTCGCAAAGTGACTGGCGGTCGTAATAGCCGGGCGGTAGCAAATTGACGATTTCCATAAGGTCGGGTGCCAGGTCCAAGATTTCGGCCTGTACGATCAGATCCAGGCGGTCGATGGCGTGGCGGTCGTAAAACAGTCCGTCGACCAGGCGCTGCAGGTCGCCGAATTCCTCGGCCTGGAACGATCCATACTCCATAGTGCCTCCTTGGGCGCCCCACGCCGGCATGCGCGGCGATTCGTAATTTATTGCGATGGACTTAATCTATCACGGCTTCATAACGTTGCGGCGGTGGCGGTCTATACTTAGACGAACTGCAACGTACCGCTTCGCGAAAGGTCGCACCCCATGCAGACGATCTACCAGAAGATGGAAACCACCGAACTCGATGCCGCCATCGAGGCACTCAAAGCCGAGGTCGCTGAGGTCAAGGCCAAGGGCCTGGCGCTCGACATGGCCCGCGGCAAGCCGTCGCCCTCCCAGGTGGACATCTCGCGCCCCATGCTCGACATCCTCAATGCCGACGCCGATTTGCACGACGGCAACGTCGACTGCTCCAATTACGGCTGTTTTGAGGGCATTCCCTCAGCACGCAAGTTGGCAGGGGAGTTCCTGGGCTGCCCCGCCGAGCAGACGCTCGTGCTGGGTTCGTCGAGCCTTTTGATCGAGCACGACATCGCCGGTATGTTCTGGCGCTGTGGCTCGTGCGGCAGCGAGCCCTGGGACGCCTACGAGGCCGCGCACGACGGCAAGAAGGTCAAGTTCCTGTGCCCCGTTCCCGGCTACGATCGCCACTTTGGCATCACCGCCGACTTGGGCATCGAGAACGTCCCCGTTGCGATGACCGACAACGGCCCCGACATGGACGAGATCGAGCGCCTCGTTGCCGCTGACGACTCCATCAAGGGTATCTGGTGCGTGCCCAAGTATTCCAACCCTACGGGCATCACCTTTAGCGAGGACACTGTGCGCCGCCTGGTCGAGATGCCCACGGCCGCGTCCGATTTCCGCATCTTCTGGGACAACGCCTACTGCGTGCACGACCTGTACGACGAGACCGACGAGCTCGCCAACATCTTTGACCTCGCTCGCGCGGCGGGCACCGAGGACCGCGTGGTGGCCTTTGCCTCGACGTCCAAGATCACCTTCCCGGGTGCCGGCATCGGCTTTATCGGTGCGAGCCCCGCGGTCATCGCCGAGTTCTCCAAGTGCCTGAAGGCCGGCCTCATCAGCGCCGACAAGCTCAACCAGCTGCGTCACGTGCGCTTCCTTCCTACCATCGAGGCGGTCAAGGAGCACATGAAAAAGCATGCCGAGTTCTTGCGCCCGCGCTTTGAGGCCGTCGAGCGCAAGCTCACCGAGGGCCTGGGCGACACGGGTTGCGCCACCTGGACGCACCCCCGTGGCGGCTACTTTGTGAGCTTCGATGGCCCCGAGGGCTCGGCCCAGAAGGTCGCCGCGCTTTGCGCCGACTTGGGCGTCAAGCTCACGCCGGCCGGTGCTACCTGGCCCTATGGCAAGGACCCGCGCGACACCAACATCCGCATCGCGCCGAGCTATCCCACGGTCGAGGACCTGGAGGCCGCGCTCGATGTGCTGGTGCTGGCCGTTAAGCTTGTCGCTGCCGAGCTTGCGCGTGCCGAGCGCGCCTAACGCGTAGGGCCCCGCAAGTCCGCGCCCAGTACTATCCGCACTTTCGATACGTAAAGGAGCGTATACATGGATTTGGGTATTTCCACCAACCCCACGCCAGAGCTCTACACCATTAAGGTGACCGGCGAGATCGATATCTCTAACGCCGATAGCCTGCGCAATGCCATCGACCTGGCGCTCGAGCAGCCCACTGAGGCCGTTGAGCTCGATTTTGCCCAGGTGAGCTACATCGATTCGACGGGCATTGGCGTGCTCGTGGGCGCCGCGCACCACGCGGTCGACCACGGCAAGCGCTTTAGCTGCACCAATGTGCAGCCCCCGGTGATGCGCGTGGTTCAGCTGTTGGGTGTCGACCAAGAGATTTCGATCACCGCTGCATAATCTTTGCCCCCAAAAGGGCGTGCCGTTTGGTATATGTTTGTGATGCGCTCGGACGTTTTGGCGTCCGGGCGCTATACTTGACCGAATGAATAGACGAGTTCCGGCCGAATGGCGCGGTGCGGGCTCGACTCACATCGAGCCTTGGAGGTATGTGTGTTTGGTATTGGAGAGGGTGAGCTCGCGATCATCGTGGTCTTCGGCTTTTTGCTGTTTGGCCCGGATAAGCTCCCGCAGATGGGCCGCACGATCGGCCGTGCCATCCGTCAGTTCCGCGAGACGCAGGAAAAGATGACGGCCGTTGTTCAGTCCGAGATCATCGATCCGGTAAGCGAGGCCGCGTCGGCTCCGGTCAAGCCCAAGAAGGCTGCCGTCGACGACGATTCCGATGCGGACGAGGATGCCGCCGAGACGGCAGCGCCCGCCAAGAAGGAGACCTTTGCCGAGCGCCGCGCCCGTCTTGCTGCCGAGAAGGCCGCGAGCGAGGGTGCTGCTGAGGGCGAAGGTGCTGCCGACGAGGCCGGGGGCGCCGAGCCCGCCGAGGCCGAGCCTGCCGCTGCCACCGTCGAGCCCGAACCTGCTGCAGAGCCGGAGCCGGAGCCCGAGCCGGCAGAGCCCACGACGGCTGACCTCTACGCCCGTCGTCCCCGCAAGCGCAAGGCCGTCGTCGACCAGCTCGCTCGTGAGCTCGAGGCCGAGGACGAAGCCGCTGCCGCCGACGCCCCGAAGGGAGGCGATGAGTAATGCCTATCGGACCTGCGCGAATGCCGCTCTTCGATCACCTGGGAGAGCTCCGTCGCCGTCTGACCATCGTGGTCGTATCGGTGTTTGCCGCCGCCATCGTGCTGTATTTCGCCACGCCCGTGGTGCTCGACATCCTGGAAGACCCCATCCGCTCCTTTGTGCCGGAAGGTAAGTTCTACATCACCACCACGCTCGGCGGCTTTGGCCTGCGCTTCTCGCTGGCCATCAAGATGGCCGTGGTCATGTGCACGCCCATGATTATCTGGCAGATTCTGGCGTTTTTCCTGCCGGCGCTTCGCCCCAACGAGCGCAAGTGGGTCGTGCCCACGGTGCTCGCCTCGACGGTGCTGTTCTTCCTGGGCGCAATCTTTTGCTACTTCATCATCATCCCGGCGGGCTTTGAGTGGCTCATCGGCGAGACCTCGGCCGTCGCCACGGCACTGCCTGACCTGGAGAACTACGTCAACATGGAGCTGCTCTTTATGATCGGCTTTGGTGTGGCGTTTGAGCTGCCGCTCATCATCTTCTACCTGTCTGTTTTCCACATCGTGTCCTACGCGGCCTTCCGCAGCGCCTGGCGCTACGTGTACGTAGGCCTGCTCGTGGGTTCGGCTGTGATCACGCCCGACGGCTCGCCCGTTACCCTGGGCCTTATGTACGGCGCCCTGCTCTCGCTCTACGAGATTTCGCTTGCCATCGCCCGAGTGGTCATTACCGCGCGCGAGGGCAAGGAGGGCTTGTTTGTGAGTCGTCTGGACCTGTTCTCGGACGATGAGGACGACGAGGAGTAAATCGGTATGCACGAGGTTGGCATTGTCAACGGCATACTCGATACAGTGATTCGCGCGGCGCGTGGGGCGGGGGCCTCGCGCGCCGTTTTGGTAACGCTGCGTATCGGGGATATGACCGAGGTGGTGCGCGAGGCGCTCGACTTTGCGTGGGAGACGTTCCGCGACGAGGACCCGCTCACGCGCGGCTGCGAGCTTGCCGTGGAGGAAGTCCATCCACAAAGCAAGTGTCTGGACTGCGGTGAGGTCTTCGATCATGACCGTTTCCATTGCCGCTGCCCCCAATGTGGCGGCGCCAACGTGCGCCTGTTGCACGGCCGCGAGCTCGACATCGCGAGTATCGAAATCGAGACCCCCGACGATTAGCCCGCCAGCAACCTGGGGACGGGGTATAAAGGGGTCAAAGTAAGGAGCGCTGAGTATGGCTGAGAAAACGATTGATATCGCGTCGCCGATCCTGTCGCGCAATGAGCGCCTGGCAGATCAGCTGCGTCAGCGATTTAAAGAGACAAACACCTATGTGATCAACGTCTTGTCGAGCCCTGGTTCGGGTAAGACCACTACGATTCTGGGCACCAACGAGCGCCTGCGCGACAAGGCCGGCCTGCACTGCGCCGTTATCGAGGGCGACATCGCCTCGGACGTCGACGCCATCACCATGAAGGAAGCCGGCATGCCCGCCATCCAGATCAACACGGGCGGCCTGTGCCACCTCGAGGGCAACATGATCATGGAGGCCGTTGACGCGTTCGACCAGGCCGTCGGTCTGGAGAACATCGACGTCATCTATATCGAAAACGTGGGTAACCTGGTCTGCCCGGTCGACTTTGACCTGGGCGAGAACCTGTCCATCATGATCCTCTCGGTGCCCGAGGGCGACGACAAGCCCATCAAGTACCCGGGCATCTTCCAACACGCCGGCGCGCAGCTGCTCAACAAGGTCGACGTGGCTCCGGCTTTCGATTTTGACATGGATAGGTATACTAAGACACTCGATGACCTCAATCCGCAGGCGCCGCGGTTTGCCGTGAGTGCTCGCAAGGGCGAGGGCATGGATGCCTGGTGCGATTGGCTCATCGGGCAGATTGAGCAAGCAAGGGCGTAAGTCGGCCGCCATACGGGCGGGCGTAGCCGCAGAGATACGAGATAGGAGCCTCTTTTGAAGCTCATCATCGCCGAGAAAAACGACGCCGCGCGTCAGATCGCCGAGCGTCTGTCCACGGGCAAGCCCAAAAAGGACAAGGTGTACAACACCGCCATCTACCGTTTTGAGTGGAAGGGCGAGGAGTGCGTGACGATCGGCCTTGCCGGTCACATCCTCGCGCCCGATTTTTGTGACAGCGTGCTGTTCGATAAAAAGCTGGGCTGGTATTCGGTCACCGAGGACGGCGAGATGCTGCCGGCCGACATACCCGATGGCCTGGCGCGTCCGCCCTACGACACCAAGCGTAAACCGTTCCTTGCCGACGGCATTTCCATCAAGGGCTGGAAGCTCGAGAGCCTGCCTTACCTCACCTGGGCACCCGTCATTAAGCTACCGGCCGAGAAGGAGCTCATTCGTTCGCTCAAGAACCTGGCTAAGAAGTCCGACAGCGTCATCATCGCCACGGACTTCGACCGCGAGGGCGAGCTGATCGGTTCGGACGCCCTCAACAAGGTGCGCGAGGTGGCGCCCGACTTGCCGGTTGCCCGCGCCCAGTACTCTTCGTTTACCAAGGCCGAGATTACGCACGCCTTCGATAATCTCGTCTCGCTCGACCAGAATCTAGCCGACGCCGGCGAGAGCCGCCAGCATATCGACCTCATTTGGGGCGCGGTGCTCACGCGCTATCTGACGCTCGCCAAGTTCGGCGGCTTTGGTAACGTGCGCTCTGCCGGCCGCGTGCAGACGCCGACGCTCGCCCTGGTGGTCGAGCGCGAGCGCGAGCGCATGGCGTTTGTGCCCGAGGACTATTGGCAGATTCGCGGCATGGGTGCCGCGCAGGGCGCTGCCGAGGATGACCGCTTTAAGATTGCGCACAAGACGGCGCGCTTTACCGACAAGGATGCTGCCGAGACGGCGTACGGCCATGTCGACGGTGTCGCGACGGCGACCGTTGCCGCGGTGACCAAGCGCTCGCGCAAGCAGCAACCGCCCACGCCGTTTGCGACCACCTCGCTGCAGGCTGCCGCCGCAGCCGAGGGCATCTCGCCTGCGCGTACCATGCGCATCGCCGAGTCCCTCTACATGGCGGGCCTCATCAGCTACCCGCGTGTCGACAACACCGTGTACCCTGCGACGCTCGATTTGGGTGCCGTGGTGAGCGACCTGGCAAAGATCAACCCGGCGCTGGCGCCTGTGTGCAAAAAGGTACTCGCCGGACCCATGAAGCCCACGCGCGGCAAGGTCGAGACCACCGACCACCCGCCTATCTATCCCACGGGCGAGGGCGATCCGTCCACGCTCGACGGCGGCCAGCGCAAGCTCTACGACCTCATCGCCCGTCGCTTCCTGGCGACGCTCATGGGGCCCGCGACCATCGAGAACACCAAGCTCGAGCTCGACGTGAACGGTGAGCCGTTCGTGGCTTCGGGCGATGTGCTCGTGACCCCTGGCTTCCGCGAGGCCTACCCGTACGGCCTTAAGCGCGACGAGCAGATGCCGCCGCTGGAGCAGGGCGATACGGTCGACGTGTTCGACATTAAGCTCGAGGCCAAGCAGACCGAGCCGCCCGCGCGCTATAGCCAGGGCAAGCTCGTTCAGGAGATGGAAAAGCGCGGCCTGGGTACCAAGTCCACGCGCGCGAGCATCATCGAGCGTCTGTACGCCGTGCGCTATCTCAAAAATGATCCCGTTGAGCCGAGCCAGCTAGGCATCGCCATCATCGACGCGCTGACGCAGTTTGCCCCGCGCATCACGAGCCCCGATATGACCAGCGAGCTCGATGGCGATATGACCCGTGTGGAGCGCGGCGAGGATACCGAAGAGCATGTCGTGACGCACTCGCGCGCGCTGCTGGCTGGCGTGCTCGACGAGCTGCTCAAGCACACACAGGAGCTGGGCGACGCCATTAGCGACGCCGTCACGGCCGATGCGCGCGTGGGCGCCTGCCCCAAGTGCGGCAAGGACCTGGTTATGAAGACGAGCGCCAAGACCCGCGGCAGCTTTATCGGCTGCATGGGCTGGCCCGACTGCGACGTGACCTATCCGGTGCCGAGCGGCGTCAAGGTAAGCCCGCTCGAGGGCGAGGCGGCCGTGTGCCCCGAGTGCGGCGCGCCGCGCATTAAGTGCCAGCCGTTCCGCCAGAAGGCCTTCGAGATTTGCGTGAACCCCACGTGCCCCACCAACTACGAGCCTGACCTTAAGGTGGGCGAGTGCAAGGTGTGCGCCGAGGCAGGACGCCATGGCGACCTGATCGCGCACAAGAGCGAAAAGAGCGGCAAGCGCTTTATCCGCTGCACCAACTACGATGACTGCGGCGTGAGCTATCCGCTGCCGGCGCGCGGCAAGCTCGAGGCGACGGGCGAGACCTGTCCCGAGTGCGGCGCTCCCATCGTGGTGGTCAACACGGCGCGCGGTCCGTGGCGTATCTGCGTCAACATGGACTGCCCGACCAAGGAGAAGAAGCCCGCCCGCGGCCGCAAGACCACAACCAAGGCGAGCACGGCGAAGAAGACGACCGCGGCCAAAAAGACGACGGCGGCAAAGAAGGCCACGACGGCCAAAAAGACGACTGCCAAGAAATCGACTGCCAAAAAGACCGCTGCCGACAAGTAGCCGAGCACATATCCGAGCACATATAGACACGGCGGGGCCGGGCGCGCAAATGCAAATGCGCGCCCGGCCCCACTTCTAAGTTGCGGTGAAATAGGGACTGTTTTTGCTGGCAAAAGGCCTAATTAATCCCTATTTCACCGCAAGTTTTGATCAGTTGTTGGGATTACTTCACCTCGACGGGTGCGGCGCCGGGGTAGCGGTCCTCAAAGTCCAGACGGTATTTGTTGTCGTTGGTGCCCGCTACGTTGTCGCGCGCCAGCGGTGCCACGATCTCGTCCTTGTGGTTGGCGGGGCTGGAGTACTCAAGGCTGATCTCCCAGGCATCGCAAATGACGTCAATGCGATTCTCCAGGTCGTCGTAGAGCGCGATGATGTCTTTCCACGAGCTGTAGTTCTGCGAGTCGATGGGAACGTCCAGGTCCTCGACCTCGTCCTTCAGGTCGTCGATCTGATCCTCGAGCGACTCGGCGGCATCGCTGGCAGATTGGCGCGAGCTGCGGTCATCCTTGAGATAGTACGTGTTAAACGTGGTGGCGCAGTCGCGAACCTGCTGATCAAGATCGGAGAGCCTGCTGTAGTAGGAGCTCAGCTGGTCGTAGACGTTCTGCTCGCTGATGGTGGCGGCATCGTGGACGTCATCGTCATCATCATCGTCAAGCTTGTTGGGGTCGCCCTTGACGGACGCATCGTCGTTATCGTGATCGATCTTGACCTTCTCGATCGTCGTGCCCTTGGTATCATCGGCGCCCTTGTCGAAAGGCTTGATCATAAAGAACACGACGAGCGCGATAATCACGACGATTAGCGCGGCGATGATGCCGATGAGCAGGGCGTTGTTGTTCTTGGGAGCAGCGGGAGCACCGGCCTGCGGAGCGGCGGTCGGTATGGGCTGCTGCGGCGCGGAGCCGGCTGGCGCCGCCCATTGCTGCGTCGTGCCGACTTCGGGCTGGGGAGCGGGCACGGGCTGATGGGCGGACTGTACGGTCACGTCTGCCGGTTGGGGCTGAGTCGCCGTGGGCTGCTGCGCAGGCTGAACCGTGGTCGCGGCGGTGTCGAAGGCGGCGTCGGGCGCGGCGGCATGTTCGGCTGCCTGTGCATTCTCTTGCGACTGAGAGGCCTGGCCATCATCGGTTACCGGCGTTCCGCAGCTGGTGCAAAAACGCTCGTCGTCATTCAGAAGCTTGCCGCAATGGGTACAAAACCGGGGCATGATGGTTCCTTCCGTTCGATGTGTTGGCTAGATTATAAGGTGGTTCAGGTGCGGTTGGGCCGCGCCGACCCAACTGGTTATGTGAGGATGATCATGTCGCGCAAGCCCTGTCGCATGCGTCACAATGAGTGCGGCGTGCTGGGTGTCCGGCGCGGCCGTTTATCGACGGCTCGGTAGAATGCGATGGTGGGGAGTGAGTCTGTGTACTGCGGCGAGCAAGGTCGGGGTGGCGGCGAAAACGTGGAGGCGTTCCGGATCCCGCCGGGGGATGCACCCCTCACTGCGCGCGATTGCTCGCGTCGAGTGTTTTGTGCCGGGATGTTGACCGGAGCGCTTGCCTCGGTGATGAGTCTCGGCGGTTGTGCCGCGCGCCGCAACGAGGCTGAGGGCTCCGCTGTCCCTGCCAAACAAAAAGCGAATCATCCGTCCGCTCAAAAGGCGGAAGCTGTCTCCCGGGCTTCTTGGATTGCCGGCCTTCAGCAAGATATCGAAGCCCTTGTCGAGCCGTATGGTGGGTCTATCTCGGTCTATGCTGTGGCGCTTGATCCTCAAACGTTCGCGCCGCTCGATGGTGAAGTCGCTGTGGCGCCGGACGCGCGACGTGTGGCGGCAAGCATCATCAAACTTCCCATTCTCGCTTGTGCGCTCGAGACCGTGACGGCGGGCGAGCTGTCCCTCGACGAGCAGATAACGGTAACGCAACAGGATATCGTGGGTGGCAGCGGCAACATTCAGTCGCGCGGCGTGGGTGTGTCGTACAGTATTGACGAGCTGCTGCACGCTATGATCGCCCAGAGCGATAACGTGGCAGCGAACCTTGTTATCGGCAGACTTGGCATGGATACGGTCAACGAAACGTGTGCCGCATTGGGGCTGACCCAGACCGTGCTCGCTCGTTTGATGATGGATGCCGAGGCCCAGGCACAAGGTCGCGAGAACTATACGAGCGCCCGTGATGCTGCGGCCGTGTTGCAGCGGCTGGCGGCGGGGGCAATCGCGACGCCCGAGCTGTGCGAGCGAGCGCGCGGATATCTGCTGGCGCAGGAAGACGCGCGCGGTATTGTCGAGGGCGTTCCCGGCGGCGTTTTGGTCGCGCACAAAACGGGCAGCCTGGCGAATGCTCAGCACGATGCCGCAATCATCTACGCCGAGCGCCCTTACGTGCTGGCAATCCTCACCCAAGACCTCGAACGCGAACAGGCTCTAGCCCTCGAGCGCGACATTTCCTTCGCCATCTATACCCGCGCCCACTCCTAACTTGCGGTGAAATAGGGATTGTATTTGCTGCTAGAAGGCGTATTCAGTCCCTATTTCACCGCAACTTTGGAAAGGCACCTTTAGCCGTTGGGGACGTTCTTAAACGACTAGTCATTAAAGAACGTCCCCAACGACTAGTCATTTAAGAACGTCCCCAATGACTAGGTGGGATTTGGGGAGCGCCGGACGCTGGGGTATCATGGCTTGGTTGCTATAACTTGCATTTTCGCGCCTTGTAGGAAGGGGCTGCGCCCATGGCTTTTGAGCCCGCTCAACATAGCTTTATCACGCTCGAGGGCGTCGACGGCGCCGGCAAGTCCACGCAGGCGCGCCTGCTGGCCCGCGCGCTCGAGCTCGCTGGCTACCAGGTTGTGAGCCTGCGCGAGCCGGGCGGCACCGCCATCGGCGAAAAGATCCGCGCTCTGCTGCTCGACCCCGCCAATACGGCGATGGGCGATACCTGCGAGCTACTGCTCTACGAGGCCGCGCGTGCCCAGCTGGTGCACGAGGTCATCGCGCCCGCCCTCGCTGCCGGCAAGGTGGTCCTGTGCGACCGTTTCTACGATTCCACGACCTGCTATCAGGCGTTTGCCGATGGCCTTGACCGTCGGATGGTGCGCGATGCCAACAACCTGGCTGTCGCCTGTACGCATCCGGCGCTCACGCTCGTCTATCACATCACGCCCGAGCAGGCGGCGCTGCGCATGGCCGCCCGTGGTACGGCCGATCGCATGGAGGCAAAGGGCATGGCCTTCCAGGAGCGTGTCTACCAGGGATTTTGCGCAATTGCTGCCGAGGAGCCAGACCGCGTAAAGCTCATCGACGCCACTGCGTCGATCGCAGACGTCTTCACGCAAACGGTCGAGCTGGTTCGCGCGTACGGTCTCGACATTCCCCAAGATGCCGTCGCCGCCGCGCTTGCCCAGGAGGCTGAGTAACATGGCCCCCGCGCAGACAAGCCTGCTGGCCAAGCTCGACACCCAACAGCGCGTGCGCGACTTTTTGACCAACGCCATCGCAAGCGGCCGCGCATCGCACGCCTACCTGTTCTTGGGCGCGCCCGGCGCCGGTAAGCTCGACGCCGCATGGGCGCTTGCCCAGGCATTCCTGTGCGAGCAGGACGGCTGTGGTTCGTGCGACAGCTGCGTGCGCGTCGCGCGCCATACGCATCCCGACGTGCACTATTACACGCCCGAAAGCGCCACGGGCTATCTCATCGCGCAGACCCGCGAGCTGCTCGACGACGTGCCCCTGGCGCCCATCCGCGCCAAGGCAAAGGTCTACATCATCGACCGTGCCGAGCAACTGCGCGCCAACACCGCCAACGCGCTGCTCAAAACGCTCGAGGAACCGCCCGAGGGCGTCATGTTCATCCTGTTGGGCACCTCGGCCGACGTGATGCTGCCCACCATCGTGAGCCGCTGCCAGTGCGTACCGTTTCGGCTGGTGTCGCCCACTGTGGCTGCGCAGGCCGTGAGCCGCGCCACCGGTCAGGACCCTGCGCGTTGCCGCATGGCCGTCGCTGTGGCGGGAAGCCCCACGCGTGGCATCGAGTTCCTCAAGAGCGCCGAGCGCCAGGACGCCCGTCGCCAGATGGTCCGTGCCATCGACTCGCTCATCGCCGCCGACGAGGCCGATGTGCTCAGCCGCGCCAAGTCGCTCATCGTCGCCGTCAAGGCGCCGCTCGCCGAGGTCAAGTCCACGCAGGAAAAGGTGCTCGAGCAAAATGCCGACTACCTGTCGCGTGGAGCATTGAAGCAGCTTGAGGACCGCAACAAGCGCGAACTCAACGCGCGCGAGCGTTCGGGTATCATGGAAGCGCTGGCGAGCGCGCGGACGCTCATGCGCGACGTGCTGCTGACGCTTCAGGACGAGGCGGCAGACGTTGTGAACGAGGACGTGCGCGACACGATCGGGCGGCTTGCCGCGGCGACAAATGTTGCGGGTGCCACTCAGGCGCTTGAGGCGGTTGCCACCGCTGAGCGCAACATCGCCAGAAACGTTACTCCCCAGCTGGCCATCGAGGTCATGCTGTTCGATATCAGGAAGGCACTGAAATGCCGTTAGTCGTACCCGTTAAGTTTACCTACGCCTCGCGCGACCTGTGGTTCGACCCGCAGGATCTGGATATCCTCGAGGCCGATTACGCCATTTGCTCCACCGAGCGTGGAACCGAGATCGGCCTGGTCACGGCCGATCCCTTCGAGGTGCCGCAAGACGAGATCGGTCAGCCGCTCAAGCCCGTGCTGCGCGTGGCGAGCGACATCGATCTGCAGCTTGCCGACGACCTGGCTATCCAGGGTGACGAGGCCATGGTCGACTTCCGCCGCCTGGTCAAGGAGCTCGACCTCGAGATGAAGCCGGTCGGCGTCGAGTACCTGTTTGGCGGCGAGAAGGCTGTGTTCTACTTTGCTGCCGAGGAGCGCGTCGATTTCCGTCAGCTCGTCAAGGACCTGTCCTCGACGCTGCACATTCGCGTCGACATGCGCCAGATTGGCGTGCGTGACGAGACCCGCCTGGTGGGCGGCTATGCCCAGTGCGGCCAGGAGCTCTGCTGCACGCGCTTTGGCGGACAGTTTGAGCCGGTTTCGATCCGCATGGCAAAAGAGCAGGACCTGCCGCTCAACTCGTCCAAAATTAGCGGCGTCTGCGGCCGCCTGATGTGCTGCCTGCGCTACGAGTTCGAGGCGTACAAGGACTTTAAGAGCCGCGCGCCCAAAAAGAAGACGCTTATCGATACGCCGCTTGGCAAGGCGCGTATCCAGGAATATGACACGCCGCGCGAGCAGCTGGTGTTGCGCCTGGAGAACGGCAAAGTCTTTAAGGTCAACCTGGCCGATATGACCTGCTCTGAGGGCTGCAAAAAGAAGGCCGCCGAGCAGGGCTGCAACTGCCGCCCCGACTGCGTGACGCGCGA
>CABSAN010000057.1 GCA_902475785.1 uncultured Collinsella sp. | reverse complement strand
TTGTTGAGGCACTCGCCTACTCCCTTCAATCGGGATCCGAACAAGCGCTTTTATATGAAATTGCCCGAAATGCCGGTCAAGGAGAGCGCTTCCTCACCATCAACGCTCGGCTGCTTGCCGCGCAATCAATCGCGACGGGAGTGGCAATCGTACTTGGATCATTCATTGCCCAAGTATCTTGGAGCGCCCTCTACGTATGCGTTTCCGTTTTCTATCTCCTGCAGCTTTTCCTTCTGTATCCCATTGAGAGGACGGAAACGACCCATTCCAAAAACTCTGGGGAGGAAAGGTTTGACGTGGCCAAGGTCTTCAGACGCGAAACCTGGTGCATTGGAGAATCCGCTTTTGCGGTGTTGCTTCTTCTAATCGGCACAAGCATGCTCGATGGATTCTATGGGAGTTATTACAACTTGAATCAGTTGGTATTCGACGCATTTGATGCTCCCGTCTCCATAATAGGAATCTTTTTCGGTGCATCCTATGCAGTAAATGCGACGGCCTACATTGCAGCAGATTTCTTCTCATCGCGTTTCGGGAAAAGAAATACCATGCTCGGCTCGATGCTAATCGAGGCGGGTCTTTTCTTGATTCTTCCGTGGTTCGCTTCAAATCCGCTGTGTTTGTTTGGCCTTAGCATGGTGCTTTGTTTTCTCCCAGAAGTGGTGTACATCACTTCGGAAAACTTAATCCAAGACGCGATAGCGGACGATCTCCGCGCGACGATCCTTTCCGTCGCGTCTCTGGTAAGGGCTCTCTTTTCTGCAATGTTTTTCTCCATATTTGGATATGTGTTGGGGTTATATCCCATTCAGATAGCGCTCGGTGTTATTGGCGCAATCGCGATAGCAATTACCGCCGTTGTTTCTTTAAAAATGGTAGGAATACATGTCTCCAAGAATTGATATATCGATTGACGAGCTGCCCGAAGCGTCGAGCCTTCTTGGTGGACATGACTATTCGTCACAAATCATTCAGCGTATCGCCGGGGTTCCAGTAATACTCGATGCATCGGGATGCCCTCATTCCCCTTTTTGAAGGTCCCAAATTAGCTACCCGTGTGGGTTTGGCTAGGTTCGGGTGCTGTCCGTGCCGTGGGGTAAAATCGTTCAGTCAGAACACGAACCCGCATCGGAGCTCATCACATGGCATTCGTCCATCTGCACAACCACACTGTTTTCTCCATGCTCGACGGCGCAACCCGTATCCAGGATATGGTTAACCGTGCCGTTGAGCTGGGCATGCCCGCCGTGGCCATTACCGACCACGGCTACATGTATGGCGTGCCCGACTTGGCGCTGGCCTGCGACGCCGTCAACCACAACACGCCCGAGTACAAAACCTGGAGCCACGACAAGGCCTTCTTGGAAAAGGACCGCCGCGACGAGCTGGTGGAGCCCGATCCCGAGGCAAACCCGCGCGAGCATGCCCAGTATGTTAAGGACATGGCCATGTGGGATGAGAAGGGCAATATCGACGAGCTCAAGCCGCCTCTGGTCATCAAGCCCATCTTTGGCTGCGAGGTCTACTTTACGCCGGACGAGACGCTCGCCCGCGACCACAAGCCCGAGCTCTACCACATGATCCTTCTGGCTAAGGACCAGGAGGGCTACGTCAACCTGATGCAGACGGTCTCCGAGGCCGCCGTGCAGGGCTTTTACTACAAGCCGCGCGTGACGCTCGACAACCTGCGCCGCCACGCCAAGGGCATGATCTGCACGAGTGCCTGTATCGCGGGCATCATCCCCAAGTACATCGACCGCGGCGACATGGAGGGCGCCATCAAGTGGGCCGAGACCTTCCGCGACACCTTCGACCCCGGTGACTTTTACATCGAGATCCAGGAACACGGCATTACCACCGATAACGGCCTGACCGACGAGCAGATGGACCGCACGCTCATCGATATCGCCAAGCAGGTGGGCGTCAAGGTCATCGCCACCAACGACTTCCACTACCTGCGCCGCGAGGACGCGCCCGTGCAGGACGTCATCATGTGCATTGGCATGAACGCCAAGGTCGACGACCCTAACCGCATGCGCATGACCGGCTCGGAGTTTTACATGAAGACCGAGGAGGAGATGCGGGCGATGTTCCCGTATTGCCCCGAGGCCTGCGACAACACGCTCGAGATCGCCGACAAGTGCTACGTTGAGCTGGACTGGGACTCCATCATCCTGCCGCGCTTCCCGTTGCTCGATCCCGGCGAGACGCACGAGAGCCAGTTCCGCCGCGAGTGCGAGAAGGGCCTGCGCCAGCATTACGGTGACGACTGGGCTACGCGCGAGATCGGCGGCGTCAACATCAAAGAGCGCTTTGAGTACGAATATAAGGTCATCTGCGACAAGGGCTTTGCCGCCTACTTCCTCATTGTTGCCGAGTACGTGCAATGGGCCAAGGACAACGGCATCGGCGTCGGCCCCGGCCGTGGCTCGGCCGCCGGCGCCATCGTCGCCTACGCCATGAACATCACCGCGTTCGACCCGCTCGAGAACGGCTTGATGTTCGAGAGGTTCCTGTCCCCGCAGCGTACCGAGATGCCCGATATCGATATGGACTTCGACGATGAGCGGCGCCTCGAGGTCGTGGAGCACGTTCGCCAGCTCTACGGCCCCGAGAAGGTCACCCACGTTATCACCTACTCGACCATCAAGGCCAAGCAGGCCATCAACGACGCCGCACGCGTCCTGGACTATCCGGTCTACATGGGCCAGCGCCTGTCCAAGATGGTCTCGAGCGACCCCAAGGTTAAGCTCAAGCAGGTGCTCGACAAACAACCCGGCAAAGAGGATCTGTTTAACCCCGACTTTGCCGAGGCCTATAAAAAGGACGACGACGCCCGCCGCATCATCGACACGGCGCTCTCGATCGAGGGCCTCACCCGTGGCGAGGGCGTGCACGCGTGCGCCGTTCTGATCTGCCGTGACCCCGTCAACGAGCACGTGCCCACCAAGCTCGACACCAAGGGCGGCGTCGAGATTACCCAGTACGAGGGCCATACCGTCGCCGACATGGGCCTGCTCAAGATGGACTTTTTGGGCCTGCGCACGCTGACGGTTATCTCCAAGGCCAAGGCCAACATTAAAAAGAACTTCGGCATCGACATCAAAGAGGAAGAGATTCCCTTTGACGACCCCGAGATCTTTAAGCTCATGGGCTCCGGCCACACCGCCGGCGTCTTCCAGGTCGAGTCCGCCGGCATGACGGCTACGATCAAGAACATGAAGCCCACCGAGTACAAGCACGTTGTGGCATTGATCGCCCTGTACCGCCCAGGCCCGCTGGGCGCCGGCATGGTTTCGTCCTACATCAACCGTATGAACGGCAAGGAGCCGGCTGTCTCCTATGACGACCGTCTGGACGACATCCTGGGCGAAACCTACGGCACCATGGTCTACCAGGAGCAGGTTATGCTCATCTCCGTTGAGATGTGCGGCTTCTCCAAGGGCGAATCGGACTCGCGTATCCGTAAGCCCGTGGCTAAGAAGAAAATCAAGCTGCTCACGTCGACGGTGCTCCACTGGGAGGATGGCTCGGACGAGACCACCTACGACCACTGGATGAACGGCGCTATCAAGAACAACTACACGCGCGAGGTCGCCCAGAAGATTTGGGACGATGTTCTCGAGTTCGCGTCCTACGCCTTCAACAAGTCGCACTCCGCTGGCTACGCCATTCTGGTTATGCAGACGGCGTGGCTCAAGGCGCACTATCCGCACGAGTACATGGCGGCCGTTCTGACGTCCTACACGGGCAAGACCGACAAGATCGTGCACTACGTCTCGGCGTGCCGTCACGATGGCATTCCCGTGCTTTCGCCAGATGTCAACGAGTCCGGTACCGAGTTCACGGCTACCAAAGAGGGCGTGCGCTTTGGTCTGGCCGGCATCCGCGGCGTGGGCACCGGCGTGGCGCAGGCGATTATCGCCGAGCGCGAGGCGGGCGGCCCGTTTAAGACGCTGCACGACTTTGTCGAGCGCGTGGACTCGAGCCAGGCCAACCGCCGCGTGATCGAATCGCTGATCAAGGCAGGCGCCTTCGACTCCACGGGGTATCCGCGTCGCCAGATGATGCACTTTGTGGACAAGAACAACCCCGAGAACATCATCGATGCCGCGGTAAAGCGTCAGAAGGATCGCGCGAGCGGCCAGACGTCGTTCTTCGATATGTTTGGCGACGTTGAGGGCTCGGGTTTCGAGGTCAGCGTGCCCGATCCGGACGGCCAGGAATGGGACCGCCACCTCAAGCTGAGCCAGGAGAAGGAGGTTCTGGGCATCTATGTCTCGGACCACCCGCTGCGCCCGTTTGAGTATGCGCTCAGCAAAGCGCGCGACTTCTCGTTCTCGCAGATCGACACCGGCTACGAAGTTCAGAATCCTACGGGCGGCACCATCAACCAGGAGATTCCCGAGGGCAAGGCGCTGTGGTGGGCCGGCATGGTCTCGAGCGTGTCCAAGCGCGTGACCAAAAACGGCGACCCCATGGGCATCGTGCAGCTCGAGGACATGGAAGGCGAGGCCACGGTCGTGGTGTTCCCCAAGACCTACAAGGAGGCCGAGGGGTACCTGTACGGCGAGGTCGATCCCGAGACCGGCGCACAGCTGTCCGATGCGTTTGTGCGCATTAAGGGCAAGCTCGAGCGCTCGGACCGCGGCGACCAGATCATCGCGCAGGAGATCGTGCCGCTTGAGCTCAACGAGGAGAGCAACAAGCCCAAGGTGTTTGAGGTCATGGTTCCCAACAGCCGCTTTAGCCAGGGCAATATGGCGCGCCTGGCCACGGTGCTCACCACTAACCCGGGCGGCGACCGCGTGGAGATCTTTATCGAGCAGGTGGACGGGCGCGTGCTGCGTGCCGAGGTGCCGGCTAAGGTCAACGCGCGCTCGATTCCGCTGCTGGCAGAGGCCAAGGCCATCGTGGGTAACCAAGGCAGAGTGACAGTCATCTAAAATGATTTTTCTGGGACGGGGATTTAAAAATCATTTTGGATGATGCGCGGAGGATCGGTCTTTCTGAGACGGGGAATGATTTTTAAATCCCCGTCCCAGAAAAATCATTTGGCGTGTGGATTGGAGGAAGTGATGGCGCAGGGGACGTTTGTGCAGGCGCTTCGCAAAGAGGCGGCGCTGAGCGGCACCTTTATGAAGGGCCGCTCGCTCATGCTCAACGGCGCCGTGCTGTCGATTGAGGACAGCGGCTCGCGCTTCTCCAAAAACGTGACGGTTGAGGGCTCGGTGCGCGGTTCGCGTGGCGATCTGTACAAGACGCACGTGGCGCTCGACATGGACGAGCACGAGGTGATCGACTACGACTGCGATTGCCCCGCTGCCTATCGCTACCCCGGCATGTGCAAGCACGCCATCGCCACGGCGCTGGCGTATCTGGACGCAAGCGGCACCGAGCCCGTCGAAGGCCTGCGCACGCCGGTCCGCACGTTTACGGCGCAGCCGAAACAGCCCGCGCGCACCGCGCCCAAAGCGCCGGCCGTCAATCCCAACTTTCCCTTTCCGGCACCCGTCCCCACGAGCCCGAGCCTCATGGCGGCGCTCTCCGATCTTTCTGACGCGCGCATGGACGAGCTCGTGGTCATGCGTCGCAAGCTCGCCGGCGCCATTGACCCCAATGCACCCAAAGCGGTGCTGGAGCCCTCGCTGGTGCCGTACTACAACCCGCTGTTTGCCGAGCGCTTTAGCTGGGCGCTCGAGTTTCGCATCCGCTGCGGTTCGGTGTCCTACGTGGTTAAGGATATCGACGGCATGGCCGATGCCTATGTGCGCGGCGGCACATTCTCCTATGGTAAGAAACTTACGTTTGCCCATGTGCCCGAGGCCTTCGATGACGTGTCGACAAAGCTGCTCGACCGCGTCACGATGACGGTCGCCTACCTGAGCGACATCACGACCTCGCGCTCGGCATCATATGACTTTGCCCGCAGCGGTTTTGTCGCCGAGCGTCAGTTGCCGCTATCCGAGTATTCCATTGTGTCTGTGCTGGACCTGTTGCGCGGCAGGACCATTTCCTTTGAGCCCGCCTGGTCGCGGGGGACGACGACGCATCGTAGCTATGACGTGGCGGTTGAGCCGTCGCCGCAGGGGGAGGACGACGATCCGACCAAGCGCCCGCCGCTCCTTGCCGCCAAGATCACTCCGGCGGCGGGAGGTAGCTACGACCTGCGCCTGCCGGCCGATACGTACTGCTTTGTCGCAGATGACGCAGCCTATCTGGTCGACACGCGCCGCGCGCGCCGTACCGACATGGCGTTCGCCCAGCATGCGGCGCCGTTTCTGTCGCGCTTGTTGCCCTGCCGCACGCCGGCTCATATCGCCGCCGGCCAGGTGGGCGAGTTCTGCCGCATGGCGCTGCCGATCTTGCGCGACTACACCGACCTCACCGCGCCCGTCGTGCTCGACACCGTGGCGCCCGAGCCGAGCTTTGCCATGGCAATCGGTGTCGATGACGGGCTCGTGACCTGCAAAATTACGGTTACCTACGGCGACTGGTCGGCAGATCTCTTTAGCCTGGGTGCTCCGGGCAGCCCCTTCGAAGAACAGCGCCCTGGTGTGCCGCCGCGCGACGAGATAGCAGAGTTTCGCGTTATGGATACGGCGGCCCTGTATTTCGACTTTTACGAGGGCGGCCTGGCGTTTGAGGAACGCGATGACGAGAGCCTGTTCCACTTGCTGACCGAGGGCCTGTCTGCCCTTTCCGAGCTGGGCGAGGTCATGCTCAGTGACCGCCTACGCCAGATCTCGGTCCGCCCTGCGCCCAAGCTTTCGGTTCGTGCGACCGTCAAGAGCAACCTGCTCGATGTTGAACTGGGCGCGAGCGGTCTTTCGGCGGCAGATCTTGCCATCTATCTGGACTCGTACAAGCGCCACCAGACGTTCGCGCGCCTTACATCCGGCGACATCGTTCGCCTGGACGAGGGTGCCCGCGCCGCGTTTGGCCTTGCCGAGGACCTGGGGGTCGATGCTGTCGACCTGCTCGACGGCGTGTCGCTTCCCGCGTCGAGTACCCTGTTTGTCGATAGCATGCTTACGCGCACGCCCGCGCTCGAGGCCGATCGCGACGCCGCGTTCCGCCGCACCGTCGAACGCCTGGATACGCTCGGCAAGATGGACTTTACGGTACCGGCATCTCTCAAGGCCACACTGCGCGGCTATCAGGTCGACGGCTACCAGTGGCTCGGCTCGCTTGAGCATCTGGGCCTCGGCGGTATTTTGGCCGACGATATGGGCCTGGGCAAAACCCTGCAGATGATCGCGCATATCCTGGCGCGCGTGGAGGCGGGGGACACTAAGCCCACGCTCGTGGTGTGCCCTGCGTCGCTCGTGTATAACTGGACTGCCGAGCTGGAGCGCTTTGCGCCTTCGCTCGACGTGTGCGCCATTGTGGGTGCCAAGGCGCAGCGCCGTGTGCAGATCGCCGGTGCCGACGAGCATAACGTGGTCGTGACGTCGTATGACCTCATGCGCCGCGATATCGACGAGTATGCCGAGCAGGACTTTGCCCGCGTCGTGCTCGACGAGGCCCAGTACATTAAAAACCCGCTCACGCAGGTGGCGCGCGCCGCCAAGCGCCTGCCTGCCGGCGTGCGCTTTGCCCTGACGGGCACGCCCATCGAAAACCGCCTGTCCGAGCTCTGGAGCATCTTCGACTTTTTGATGCCGGGCCTTTTGGGGACGCGTGAGTCGTTTGCCAAGCGCTTTGAGAGCCCCGTCGAGCATGCCGAGGGCGATAGCGCCGCTCGCTTGCAGGCGCTCGTGTCGCCGTTTGTGCTGCGCCGTGTTAAGGAAGACGTGGTGGCCGACCTGCCCGAGAAGATCGAGGACACCGTCATGGCGCAGCTCACCGGCGAGCAGCGCAAGCTCTACCTGGCCAACCAGGACCGCATCGCCCAGCAGGTGCAGCATCGTGAAGCATCCGAGTTTAAGAAGGACAAGCTCAAGGTGCTCGCCGAGCTCACCAAGCTGCGCCAGATCTGCTGCGACCCGCATCTACACTACGAGGACTACAAGGCGGGGAGCGCCAAGCTCGACGCTTGCATGGAGCTCGTGCACGGTGCGCTCGACGGCGGGCACCGCATTCTGCTGTTCAGCCAGTTCACGGGCATGCTCGATATCATTGGCAAGCGCCTGGCCAAGGAGGACATCGGCTTTCTTAAGCTCACGGGCGCTTCGTCCAAGGAAAACCGCGCCAAGATGGTCGCGCAGTTCCAGGCGGGCGAGGTGCCGGTCTTTTTGATCTCGCTCAAGGCGGGCGGCGTGGGCCTCAACCTGACAGCGGCCGATGTGGTCATCCACTACGATCCGTGGTGGAACGTGGCCGCGCAGGACCAGGCGACTGACCGCGCGCATCGTATTGGCCAGCAACATACCGTGACCGTGTACAAGCTCATCGCCAAGGACACGATCGAGGAACGCATCATGCAGATGCAGGAGTCCAAGCGCGACCTGGTCAACAGCGTGCTCGGCGGCGACGGCATCTCCTCGGCGCTGTTTACCCGCGAGGATGTTCTGGCGCTGCTGGGCGGCGACGGACGCTAGCCCCGCTCGTTATGTGTTCATTTGCGATGCCGTGGATGGTTCGCTTGCCTTTGGGCATAAGAAGCATCGAGAACACCGGCACATCAGCAAAGGAGAACATCATGGCGAAATTCTTTAAGGACCCCGACGGCAAGCTCATTGCCGCCCTTGGCAACGACGTTGCAACCCCTGCCGGCTGCACGGAGCTGACCGCGAACACCGAGGACGCGGCACACGAGAAGCACGTGCCCGTCGTCGAGAGCGAGCGCGACGGTCACGTGATCCGTGCGCGCGTGGGCTCGGTCGAGCATCCTATGGTGCCCGAGCACTACATCGAGTGGATTGCCCTTGAGGCCGAGGGCCGTCTGGAGGTCCATTACCTCCAGCCCGGCATGAAGCCCGCGACGTTTTTTGCCGGCGGCTCCAAGACCGGTACCGTCTATGCCTATTGCAACCTGCACGGGCTGTGGTCCGCGACGTTCTAGGAGCGCGCCCCCGCTCGGGGTATCATAGCTAGCATATGCACATGCGAGCGCCGACTGCATCATGCGGCCGGCGCTTTTACTACGACAACGATGGTTTACGACGGAAAGGGCTGAGCCATGAAGCTCGCACTTGCACAGATCGATATGCGCCTGGGTGATATTGAGGGTATCTGCGGTCGCATCGAGGACCAGGCGCGCCTGGCCCATGAGCGCGGTGCGCGCGTGTTGTGCGTGCCGGCTCCGCTCTTTATGGGAGCCCTGCCCGGCGGCCTGGTGGGCGCTGCCGACTTTGAGCACGACATACTTGCCGGCTTGACCGGTGTCGCCGAGCGTATCCAAGAACTCGATATGATTTGCATCGTGCCCGCGGCGGTTTCGTTTGAGGGCCAGCCCCTGCTCGACTACATGATGCTCAAGGACGGCCATGTGGTGCCGGCCCGTTCGAGCATTGCCCTGCAGCGCGGTGGGACCGGCGATGCCCGTTGGGCGCCGCCAGTCTTCGATGTGGACGGCGTGCGTATCGCCGTGATCTTCGACTTGGACCGCGAGCTCGAGATGCTGCCGACCGGCGTCGACCTCATTGCCTATTTCCAGTTCAACGCATTTGATATGACCGACCGCGAGAGCGCTGCGATCGCCGCCGTGCGCAGCGGAGCCTACCGCAAGATCGCATCTAAGCGCAGCGTGTGGTTTGCCTGCATGGCGCCGGTCGGTGCGTACGATGAGTCGGTGTATACCGGCGGCTCGTTTGTGCTCGACGACTGCGGCCGCGTGGTGGCCCAAGCGCCGTGTTTTGAGGAGAGCCTGCTGGTTCAGGAGATCCAGCGCGGTGTGATGCTCGATGCCTTGGAGGACCACGAGCTGCCCGAGTTTCGTTCCGAGGAGTGGTTGTGGCAGGCGCTGGTGCTCGCTGTGCGCGATAACGCCCGAGCCCATGGTACGTCGCGCGCCGTGGTGGCGCTCGAGGGCGATCTGCCGTCGTCCCTGCTTGCGGCGCTTGCCGTCGACGCCCTGGGTCCGCGCAATGTGGTCGGCCTGGTGCTGGGACGCAACCGCATCTTTACGCCGGCGCAGGAGGAGGCCGAGGCTGCTCGCTGTGCCGCCGTTCGCGCCATTGCCGAGCGCCTGCATATTCGTACGGTTGAGCGCGATGCGCCGGATGCCGCGCGCGTGCTCGACCGCGATGTGTCGGCGGGCGACGCCGAGCGCCTGCGCTCTCGCACGCTGGGCCTCATGTTGGAGGACACGGCGCTCGAGCTGGGTGCGATGGCGTTGAGCCCGCTGTCCAAAACTGAGTACGCGCTGGCGGCGCCCGCGCTTTGCGGTGGCTACCAGGGCGATTATGCGCCCTTTGGCGACGTGTACCTGTCGACGCTCGAGTTTGTGGCGCGCGTGCGCAACCGTACGTCTGCCGTGGTGCCGCAGGAGCTCGTGACGCTCAACGCGGTGGAGGATTGCATGGAGCGCGTGCTGGCGCAAGCGCTTTCGACGCTTGACGGTCCGGTCGACATGCTCGACCGCGCGGCGCAGCTGCTCGGCGGACTTGAGCCGGGCGAGGTCGATGGCACACTCGAGGCGCACGTGGACCGCAACCGACCCTTCGACGACATCCCAATGGCCGCCGGCAAGCCCGAGGCTTGCTCGCTGCTGCTGATGCTCGTGCGTCAGGGTGAGGCTGCTCGTCGCATGCTGCCGACGGCGCCGATCGTCTCGGCCCGTTCGTTTGTCGAGCGTGCCTGGCCGTATATGCTCGCATGGTCCGACCTGGGGCTGAGCGGCAAGGAACGCATGACGGTCGATGCGCTGGCGCGCGCCGAGGTGAACCGCTTTGCTGACGAGGATGCAAGCGAGCGCATGCGTGGCGAGATGATGGGCATACTGGGTGACCTGTTGGGTATTTCGCCCGAGCAGATGGAGGAGCTGCGCTCCGAGGACGGCCAGCGCCGCCTGCACGAGGGCATGAAGAAGTTTGAGGGCGAGGTCCAGGACGCCATCGATAAGATGATGGGCGGCCAGGGCGGCCCGCAGGGTGGGCCCCAGGGCACGCCGATGCCGCAACCGCCGATGGATCCGAGACAGTTCCCGTTCTTTAGCCAAAACTAAAAAGGTTACGCGGTTTTACCAAACCGCGTAACGAGCCGACGCTGCGCGAGCCCCTGCCGGGCAATCTGCCGCTCAAACCGTCGCTTGCGTACAGAAGTACGCGGCGCTCCTCTTTCGCGGCACCTTGCCACGGCAGGGACTCGCTCGCTGACTTATGCTCAACCTATGGTTCAACCTTGCTCGCTCTGGCGGGCGCTCGCTTGCGTATGCTCAACCTACAATTCAATCTCGGCTGACTTATAGGGCTAGCATTGTGTTATTCTAGAACAGACGTTCGTGAATGATGCGTGGGGCCTTGCCTTGCGCCGTGCTTGTGGCGAGGGGAGGTTGGCTTGGTCATTTTGGGTATCGATCCCGGTTTGGCCCATACGGGTTGGGGGATTATCGAGGAGCGGCGCGGCGAGGTTCGCTGTCGTGCCTACGGTTGTATCGAGACCAGCGCGGGCAGTCCGCTCGCGGTGCGCCTGTCGCATATCGCCCGCGACCTAAAGGGCGTCGTGGAGCGTTATCGACCCGATACCGCTGCTATCGAGAGCATCTACTTTGGCGCCAACGTTCGCTCGGCCATCCCTACGGCGCATGCCCGCGGGGCTGCGCTCGTGGCGCTTTCGGAATGCGCGCTCGAGATTGGCGAGTACACGCCTATGCAGATTAAACAGGCTGTGGTGGGCACCGGCGCTGCAGATAAGCGGCAGGTCGCGTATATGGTTCGTACGCTCACGCAGCTCGATCACGACCCGCATCCCGACCATGCCGCCGATGCCCTGGCCTGCGCCATCTGCCACGTTAACCTTAGCCGCACCCGGGCGCTTACCGGTGGCGAGTTCTATCAACAGAGAGGAACCGGATACTGATGATCTCCCAGCTCCATGGAACGCTTGTCGAGGCCACGATGAGCTCGGCCGTTGTCGATGTATCGGGCGTGGGCTTTGAGCTCGGCATCTCGGGCAGCACCGCGGCCACGTTGCCGACGCCCGGCGGCGAGGTTCGCCTCTATACCCGTATGCAGGTGCGCGAGGACGCCATGACGCTCTTTGGTTTTGCCTCCAAGGACGAGCGCACGATGTTCGATCGGCTCGTGTCCGTCTCGGGCGTCGGTCCGCGCTTGGCGCTCGCCGTGCTTTCCACCTATACCGTGGGCCAGCTGTATTCCCTGGTGATGGCCGAGGACGACAAGGGTATGGCCAAGGTTCCCGGTGTGGGCAAAAAGACAGCGCAGCGTCTGATTCTGGAGCTCAAGAGCACCTTTGCCAAGGACAAGGGCTTTGTGCCGGTTGACGTGATTCCCGGCCAGGTTGCGATGCCGGTTCCTGCCGCCGCTCCTTCGGCGATCGATGACGCCCGTTCGGCGCTCCTTTCCATGGGCTTTAGCCCGCAGGAGACCGATGTTGCCCTGAGCGGGTATGATGGGCAGAATATGCGTGTCGAGGATCTGCTCGGCGCGGCGCTTAAGCGACTCGGAATGGATGCGTGATGTGGGAAGCCGATGACTCTCAGGACCTGTGGGCGACGCCCGGCAACTCGCCGGCGGCATCCATGGCGCATGGCGAGCGTATGGTGGGTTCGGAGCTGACGCCCGAGGACCTCGATGTCGACCGCACCTTGCGCCCCCAGCGCTTGGACGACTACTGCGGTCAGGAGCACATCAAACAGAGCCTGCGCGTGTTGATCGAAGCGGCGCAGAGCCGCGGCGAGACGCTCGACCACGTGATCTTCTCGGGCCCTCCTGGTCTGGGCAAGACCACGCTGGCCACGGTTATCGCTAACGAGCTGGGCGCTCAGATCAAGACGACGAGCGGCCCCGCTATTGCGCGCACCGGCGACCTGGCTGCCATCCTGACTAACTTGCAGCCGGGTGACGTTCTGTTTATCGACGAGATTCACCGTCTCAACCGCTCGGTCGAGGAAGTGCTGTATCCCGCGATGGAGGACTTTGCGCTCGATATCGTGATCGGTAAGGGCCCGGCGGCGCGCTCGATTCGCCTGGATATTCCCAAGTTTACGCTGGT
>CABSAN010000056.1 GCA_902475785.1 uncultured Collinsella sp. | reverse complement strand
CCCATCGTTGTGCAAAGAAATGAAGAATTGGCTCAAACAATTCCATGTAGGGAAAACCTCCTAATGATCGTCCAACCATGATACCCACCAAGAAGCCCGTCCGATCAAATTCGGACGGGCTTCTGTGCTCGATATAAAGTTTACGCGGTGGGGCTGCAAGGCCCGGCGGTGTAGCTTAGCGTCGACGCTTCCAGATAATGCCGAGCATGATGACGATGATGCCGCCGATAAGGCACGCGCCAACTACTGCCAGCGTGCGGTCTCCCGTTGCGGCGAGCTTACCGGTCGTCTTCTTGGTGATGACCTTCGTGGTCGCCGTGTCCGTCTTAGGCGAGGGCTTAGGCGTCGGGGCCGGTGTGGGCGTGGGGTCCACGGCAGCGGAGCCAAAGCTGATGGTGCCCGCGAGCGAGGCCATCTTGCTCTCCCAGCTGTCCTGCCCGATCAGTGCCCTCAGCGCCGCCTCGCACGTGCCCCACTCGGTGTACTTGGTGGCGTGTGCAAAGGTGGGAAAATCGGTCGTGTTGGTAATGATGTAGTTGTTGGTGGCGACGGTATAGGTCTTGGCGGGGTCGAGCGTGCTGCCGTCTTTGGTGAGTGTGGCACTCACAATGCGCTTGCCTTCGGGCTGCGTCCAATCAATCGTCACGTTGATGCCGCCAAAGGAGAGAACGCTGCCAGAGTCATCGCGCCACTTGTACTTGTCTTGCGCCTCCTGCTCGGTATGGCCGGCTGCCACGTAGGCTTGCTGAAGCTCGTAGCTGTGATTGCACTCGTCGCTGATTTGTAGCGAGTGCTCGAGCGCTGCGAGGAAGTCCGCGCCGGCCATGGTCCAGGTCTCCACGGTGTTGCCTTAGGGCGAGATGGCGATGACGTCGCCGGCGGTCACGTTGCCCGCCGCGATGCCGCCGCGGATGCCGCCAGCGTTTTCGATAGCGAGGTCTGCGCCCGTCAAGGCAAGATAGGAGCCGCAAATCACGTGGCCGATGGTTTGGGCCTTGGTGGTGTCGCCCGGGTTGCTGGGGCGGAAATCGGTAGTGCGCACCATTTCCCAACCATGCGTGCCTGCGGCGTCCTCGCCGTAGAAATAGTTGGTGGTGGATGTGCCGAGCACCTTGTTCGATTCGTTTTCAAAGGCCTCGTCGAGCGGCTTGATCTTGTTGCGGACGGCTTCAAGGCAGCTTTGGTAGCCGGAGCCCTTGTCGGGGTCTGCCAAAAGGTCGTTGACGTTCTTGGCGGTGTAGAGCTTCTCGTCGCTGCCGTCTGCAGGGACCGTGACCGTGTCATCGTCGGTCGTCTCGGTGCCATTGGTGTCGTACTTGTACGGAATGGAAAGCAGCCCCACCTCGGCAAAGGCGCTGCCTGCCTCGACAACGTGGATCGTCTTGCCGTCGGCTCCCGTCACCTTCTCGTTGAGGTTGATGTGCTGGTGGCCTGCGATAAGGGCATCGATGCCACGGAGCCGTGTGGCAAAGGTCTTGGCGTTGAGCGTATGCGCGATACAGACGACAACGTTGCAGCCCTCCTTGCGCAGCTGCTCTGCCTCGGTATTGATGGCGTTCGTGGCACTCGAGAACGACGTGCCCGCGACCAGGTCCGCGCGCAGCGAGGATCCCAGCGACTCATCCATGGCACCCACGACGCCGACCTTGATTTTGTAGTCGAATGTGGAGTGATCCTCGCTATCCTCCCAGGTGCGATCGAGCGTCTTCGTGATGCTCGAGCTCCATACGCCGCTCGTAGACTTCGCGTTCGCGCAGAGCATGGCGAAGGGCGTGCCGGCGGTGCTGTAGCCGGTCATGGTGCGGAGCTTGTCCGCGCCGTAGCTCCAGTCGTGGTTGCCCGGCGTGGTCGCGTCGTAGCCGTCTACATAGAAGGTGTCCATGAGCTCGGCGATGCTCTTGCCCTCGCTCATGGTGGCAAAGGACTGCCCGTGGAAGGTGTCGCCCGCATCGAGCAAAAGATCGGGGGCGCTGCTTTGGGCGCTATAGAGAACCGCCAGTCCGTCGAAGCCCACCGTGCCGGTGCCCTTGCTTTCGTTGTAGCTGTACTTGTAGCTGCCGTGGATGTCGTTGGTGTGCATGACGGCCACGGAGCCGTCAATAGCGGCGGGTAGGTTCCCTGCGAAAGCGAGGCTTGGGATACCTGCGAGCGCGCCGGCAAACAACGCGGCGGCCAACGCAAGGCGGGGGAGTCTTTTCATGGCAGCTTCCTTAGTCCTTAGCCAGAATGTCTGGTTGAATATCGGATTATCGACATAATATGCGAAAACCGCCGTAAGGGCGTCTGTCCCTTAGCGGCGGTTTTGACGTTTGCGCAGATAAAACCTACCAAAATAAACCTGTCCCTTTTTGGCAGGTTTTAGCTCAGCAGCATGCGGTCGTTGGCAAGCTCGCCGCCCGAGACCTCCTCGAACTTCTGCAGCAGGTCGGCGACGGTGAGCGACTTTTTCTCGTCGCCGGCCACGTCGTAGATTACATGGCCCTCGTGCATCATGATCAGACGGTTGCCCAGACGGATGGCGTCGTTCATGTTATGCGTGACCATGAGCGTGGTCAGGTGGTTCTCGTCGACGATCTCCTCGGTCAGGTTGAGCACCTTAGAGGCCGTCTTGGGGTCGAGGGCCGCCGTGTGCTCGTCGAGCAGCAGCAGGCGCGGCTTGGTGAGCGTGGCCATCAGCAGGGTGAGTGCCTGGCGCTGGCCACCCGAGAGCAGGCCGACCTTGGCGTTGAGGCGCGTGTCCAGGCCAAGGTCCAGGCGTTTGAGCAGCTCAACGTACTCGTCCTTCTCGGCCTTGGTGACGCCCCACGAAAGACCGCGACGCTGGCCACGGCGCTTGGCGAGGGCCAGGTTCTCGGCGATCTGCATGTCGGCTGCGGTGCCGCGCATGGGGTCCTGGAACACGCGGCCCAGGTACTTGGCGCGCTGCGACTCGCTCAGACGCGAGATGTCGGTGCCGTCGAGCTCGATAACGCCCGAATCGAGCGGATACACGCCGGCAATCATGTTGAGCAGCGTGGACTTGCCGGCGCCGTTGCCGCCGATCACGGTCACAAAGTCGCCGTCGTTAAGGGTGAGGTCGACACCGGTGAGTGCGCGCTTCTCGGTGACGGTGCCCTTGTTAAAGGTCTTTTTGACGTGCGAGAGCTTAAGCATCTGCCTCATCCCCCTTCGTGTAGGAGCTGCGGAGCTTATAGCGCTCCCAAACCACGGGCACGCACAGGGCCACGGCAACGATCACGGCGGAGAGCAGCTTCATGTCGTTGGCGTCCATGCCCAGCTGCAGCACGATGGCGCGAATGAGGAAGTACACCACGGAGCCAAAGACGGCAGAAGCAAGACGGACGCTAAACTGCGTCAGACCGCCGGGCAGCAGGCGGCCGAGCACCTCGCCGATAACAATGGCGGCAAGACCGATAACGATGGCGCCGGTGCCCATGCCAATGTCAGCGTACTTCTGGCTCTGGCAGATGAGCGCACCCGAAAGGCCGATAAGGGCGTTGGAGAGCACGAGGGCGATCATCTTGGTGGAGTTGGTGTTGACGCCCAGAGCGCGGATCATGTACTCGTTGTTGCCGGTGGCACGCAGCGCCGAGCCGATCTCGGTGCCAAAGAACCAGTACAGGATGGCGACGATGGCCACGGCCAGCACAATGCCCAGGATGATGGCAACGGTGGACTGCGGCAGGCCCGTCATGTGGCTGACGGATGAGAAGATGGTGCCCTTGGCAAGGATGGGCGTGTTGGATTTGCCCATGATGCGCAGGTTGATGGACCACAGACTGATCTGCGTAAGGATTCCGGCAAGGATCGCGGGAATCTCAAAGACGGTGGTCAAGATGCCCGTGACAGCGCCCGCGATGGCGCCGGCGCACATGCCGGCCAGCACGGCGAGCAGCGGGTCGACGTTATTGTTGACGATGAGCACGGCGCAAACACAGCCGCCGAGGGCAAAGCTGCCGTCGCAGGTCATATCGGGGATGTCGAGCAGGCGGAACGTGATAAACACGCCGAGCACCATGATGCCCCAGAGGACGCCCTGCGAAACGGCGCCCTGCAATGCAATGAGCATGCTTCATACCTCCTAGGATAGGGTGGACACGTGATTTTCCATAATAGCGGTAACACTGCATAAAAGAGCTGCGGCCGGATGTTTTGTCTCATCCGTAACAAGCAGGGCGAACGCCGGTCTTTGGCGTCCGCCCCTGTGGCTCAGATATTGAATAGCACGGCAACGGCGCGAGTATGAGCCCTAGGCACATCGCCGCGCATGCCGCTACGCGTCCAGAGCGGAGAGGTCGATGCCCAGGGCCTCGGCCATTTCGTCGTTCTTGACGACGACCAGGTCCTTGCTCGAGAGGTGCTTGATCGGCATATCCTCGGGCTTGGCCTCGCCCTTCAGGATCTTGACGGCCATCTCGCCCGCGGCGTAGCCCAGGTCCTCGTAGTTGATGGAGAGGGTGAACAGACCGCCGGCCTTGCACATGCCCTCCTCGCCAGTCACGAAGGGGAGCTTGTTCTCCTTGCAGATCTGGCCCACCTGCGAGGCACCCGCGGCGATGGTGTTGTCGGTGGGGGAGTACAGCGCGTCGACCTTGCCCACGGCAGACTCGACGACGGACTGAATCTCGTTGGAGCTCGAGACGGTGAAGTCGGTGTACTCGAGGCCCAGCTTGTCGAGCTCCTTCTTGGCGGCCTTGATCTGGACGTCGGAGTTGGACTCGGCGGTGCAGTAGAGCAGGCCGACCTTCTTAACGTCGGGCAAGACCTTCTGCATCATCTCGAGCTGCTCGGCGACCGGGGTGAGGTCGGAAGCGCCCGTGACGTTGGTGCCGGGCTTGTCGTTGTCCTGGACCAGGCCGGAAGCGGCGTAGTCGGTGATGGCACAGCCCACGATGGGGATATCGGCGGTGGCGCCGGCGGCAGCCTGCGCGGCGGGCGTAGCGATGGCATAGATCAGGTTGACGCCGTCGCCTACGAACTTGTCGGCAATGGACTTACACGTGGACTGGTCGTTCTGGGCGTTCTTCTGGTCGATCTTGACCTTGAGACCGCTCTTCTTGATGGCCTTGACGAAGCCGTCGTTGGCGGCATCGAGCGCGGAGTGCTCGGTAAGCTGCAGAACGCCGATGGTGTAGTCGGAACCGGCGGCAGCGGAGCCGGAACCAGAGTTGCCGCCGCATCCGGCGAGCGGAGCGAGCGCGAGCAGGCCAGCGGAGACAAGAAGGCTCCTGCGGCTGATGGTGATGTCCTTCATATCATTACCCCCAGTATAAAAATGGCTGGAAACACTGCACTAGGAAAAAGTGCAAGTGGGACTATAGTAACGCCGATGTCCATTTTTACAATAACCTGGCGGGTTTTTTAATACTGAACCGGATGGGCGGTGCTGAGGAACGACGGACGGTAACGGGGCTTATGCTGCGGGTGCGGGGCTGTCTTCTTCGTCTAGCGCGGCAAAGAGTTTCTTGCCGTCGAGCAAACGCGTGCTGACGTTTCTCATGCGGCTGACCTCAACGGTGCGCAGGGTGTCGTCGGCGCCTCGGGTGTCGTAGACCGTTCCCAGCAGATACGAGACGCCATCGCGCTGCCTGATGGCAAAGGGCCGGACCGTCATCCGTACCACCTCGATTTCGCCTCGGGTCAGGACGTTTGTGATATCAAAGCTGACAGTTGTTCCATGGTCGATGGCCTGTTCGACGAGTTCGCACGTGTCGATACGCTTGGCGTGCGGACGCGTTGTCTTGACGGGCGCGTCGTTGGCGGCCGGTGCCGGTTCGGGCATATCGAGATAGTCGCGAACATCGGCGCTCGCCATGGCGACCAGGTGCTGCGCCATGCTCTTTCGAATGGCTATGGGCGTCGATCGGTTGCGCATGACCATGCCGTGGAGCCGTATGATCTCTTCGTCAGCAAGCGGGCGGGTGAGGAGCCGATAGCCCACGCCGCGCTTATAGTCGATTTCGTATCCGGCGTGACGAAGTGCGGATATCGAGGTATAGATGCTGCGGCGTGCCGCCGAGATGGGCATGCGGGCGGGGTCGTCGGGATGGGCGAGGAGCTCGACCAGCTCGTCGGAAAGCAGCGCCTTGTCCTCGCCGGTGTTCTCGCTCAAGAGCTGCAGGATGCGTATGGCGCGATAGGCTGCCATCGAGGCGGAGCCCCTGGTCGTGGTCTCGTAGTTTTCAACAACGGCTTCGGTCATAGCGCCCACGTCCTTTCCTTTTTTGGTGATGGCAGATCAGAGCCTAGGGCGCGGAGCCTGGCTAAGGACGCATGACGCCTTGGACGGTCGATGGTTGCCGGCAAACGGCGGGTCGAGTTTTCAACAACCCTGCCTAACTGACCAAAACCTTGCCAAAAGCTTGACGGATGCTGTTGAAAAAAGCGCCCCTCGGCTTGCCGAGAGGCGCTGGCGTGATGCGCTGGAACGCGTTTGGTGGCGCTATGGCGATTAGAAGTCGGCGTTGCCCACGGTGCGCGGGTGCGGCAGGACGTCGCGGATGTTGCCCACGCCGGTGAGGTACATGACCAAGCGCTCGAAGCCCAGACCGTAGCCGGCGTGCTTGCAGGAACCGTAGCGGCGCAGGTCAAGGTAGTACTTATACTGCTCGGGATTCATGCCCAGGTCCTTGATGCGGGCCTCGAGCAGATCCAGGCGCTCCTCGCGCTGGGAGCCGCCGATAATCTCGCCGATACCGGGAACCAGGCAGTCGGCGGCGGCGACGGTCTTGCCGTCCTCGTTCATGCGCATGTAGAACGCCTTGATCTCGGCCGGGTAGTCGGTTACGAAGGTCGGGCGCTTAAAGTGCTCCTCGGTCAGGAAACGCTCATGCTCGGTTTGTAGGTCGATGCCCCAGCTCACGGGATAGTCAAACTTGTGACCGGCGGCGACTGCCTGCTCCAGGATCTCGACGGCCTCGGTGTAGGTAACGCGGGCAAAGTCGGAGTTTGCCACGTGGTTCAGACGCTCGATCAGACCCTTGTCCACAAACTTGTTGAGCATATTGAGCTCGTCGGGGCAGGTGGCCATAACGTCCTTAAGAACGTACTTGAGCATGGCCTCGGCGTTGTCCATGTAGTCGTTGAGGTCGGCAAATGCCATCTCGGGCTCAATCATCCAAAATTCGGCGGCGTGGCGCGTGGTGTTGGAGTTTTCGGCGCGGAAGGTGGGGCCAAAGGTGTACACGTCGCCAAAGGCCATGGCAAAGTTCTCGGCATTGAGCTGGCCGGACACGGTGAGGCTTGCATGCTTGCCAAAGAAGTCCTGGCTCCAGTCGACCTCGCCGGACTCGGTGAGGGGCGGGTTTTTGGGGTCGAGCGTGGTCACGCGGAACATCTCGCCGGCGCCCTCGCAGTCACTCGTGGTGATGATGGGGGTGTTGACGTAGACAAAGCCCTGCTCCTGGAAGAAGCGGTGGATAGCGGCAGCCGCGACAGAGCGGATGCGGAACACGGCGCGGAACAGGTTGGTGCGCGGGCGCAGGTGCTGCTGGGTGCGCAGGAACTCGACGGTTGCGCGCTTCTTCTGCAGCGGGTAATCCGGAGCGCTGACGCCCTCGACCTCGATGGAGGCGGCGGTGAGCTCGAAGGGCTGGGGCGCGTCGGGCGTCAGCTTGACGGTACCGGTGCAGATGAGCGCGGCCGAGACGTTTTGATGGGCAATCTCGTCGTAGTTGTCGAGCGCCTCGCGGTTCATGACGACCTGCAGGTCGCGGAAGCAGCTGCCGTCGTTGAGCGTCACGAAGCCAAAGTTCTTCATGTCGCGGACGGACTTGACCCAGCCGGCGACGGTGACGGTCTGGCCACCGAGCGACTCGGCATCGGCATAGAGCTGCGCGATTTTGGTGCGGTTCACGTATCCTCCCATAACGGTTGTACGGATTATTTCCAAACAGTTAACCATTCTAACCCGCGAGCGGGGGCGTAGCAAAACGGCAAGCTCGATGTATGAGCGTGGCGTGGGCACCGCGCAAGCGCCGATTTTGCGTTGCCTAGTGCCCGCAGATGGCTTGGCGTATGAGGGTAGCGTAGGTGTCGATTCCCGCCTGGCTGAGGTGTGTGCCGTCGTCGACGAGGTATTCGCTGTGGCCCTCTGAGGCACCGTTCCAGTCGATGACGCCGGCGTTGTCGTTTTGAGCGCAGACGTCGCGGATTGTCTGGTTATTGCGGTCCTGTAGCTCGAGCGGTACGCGCACGGTCACAAAGTAGATGGGTTTGCCGCCCACGGCATTAATCACGTCCTGCACCTGCTGAGGGTCGCGGATGAGGCCGTTGGTGCCAAGCGCGCAGATGACCACGCTTGGATCGTAGTTGGCGATGTCCTGCGCGTAGACATCCTGGAAGGTGTAGAACTGGCGGCTCACCACGCCGTCGATGTACGCGTTGGGAAGCACCGCCTGAATGCCAGGTTGGGCACCTGCGGTGACCGAGTCGCCGATCATGAGCACGCGGGCGTCGCAGGTTCCGGTCGCCTCGTCGTAGGTAAAGCTCTTCCAGTCAAGGTTCTTCGGGACCTTTTCGGCGATAGGTCCCTCTTTGGGTTTTTGCTTGGTGGCGTCATCGGATGCGGTGTCGCTGGGCTGGGAATCTTTGCCGGATGCGGGCTCGGCGCCCTTGTTGTTGGCTCCGTTGTCCTGGGCGGAGGTCGCGTTCTGGGCAAGCTCGGGACGGAGCTGCTCGGCGCGGACGGTGGCGATGCCTGCCCAGTCAAGCGGCGCGAAGGCAAGTGCGGCGACGCATGCGGCGCCAAGCACGGGGAGCACCATGGCGGGCGCGAGGACGTGTTTTCTTGCCGTGCTGTCCTGTTGGGCCGGCTTGTGGGACCAAGGGCGTTCGACGAGGCGATAGAAAACCTCGGCTACCGCAAGAATCAGTACAAGCTGTAATACCTGCTCCCACCAGGCGATGCGGGTAGTGCGGGTTGCGGGGTTCATAAGAAGCAGTAGGGGATAGTGCACCAGATAAACCGAGAACGAGCGCTGGCCCAGCCAGACGAGCGGCTTGACCGACAACAGACGACGCACGATACATTCCGTGTTTTGCACGCAGATGATGAGGAGTCCGGTGGCGAGGGCAAACAGCAAAAAGCCGCCGCGGTAGAGCCAAGCGCTCTCTCCGGTCAGCATGAGTGCGCCGGCAATAACGGCGACGAGCCACGCGATAGAAATCGCGTTGACCTTTGAGATGCCCTTGTTGGCGCCGGGGATATGGATGTCACCGCTCAGCATCTCGCGCAGACGCGGCGCGGCGATGGCGGCTAAGGCCCCGCATAGAAGCTCGGCGGCACGGGCGTCGGTTCCGTAGTAGACGCGCGATGTGTCGGTGGTGGGATTAAACATGAGGACCATGGCTGCCGTCGATGCAAGCGCGAATGCGATCGTGATGCCGATGGCGGTGTTGCGCGACCTGGTTTTGCTGCACAGTGCCATAAGGATGACCGGCCACACCAGATAGAACTGCATAGTGACAGCGCAGAACCACAGGTGCGTGAGCGGCGAGGGGAGCCCCGCGGCGGCGAAATACGAGACGTTACGGAAGATGTAGAACCAGTTGCTCAAAAAGAGTGCCGATGGCAGGGCGTCCTGCTGCACCTTAGGGAGTAGGCTCGGGGCCGCGATGTAGGTGGCGACGGCGGTAAGCGCGATGGTCACGACGATCGGCGGCATCATGCGCGCAATGCGGCGGCAGATATAGCGCGGGTACGAGAATCCGTCGCGTGCCGTGGCCCGCATAATGCTTTTGGTGGCAAGATAGCCACTCAGCGTAAAGAAGAGTGTAACGCCCAAAAAACCGCCGGTCAGGCGGCTGGGGCGAAGGTGATATAGGACGACGCCGGCGATGGCGAGGGCGCGGAGCCCGTCGAGCGCGACGATGCGTTGGTTGCGTTGAGGCTCGGCATGTGCGGCGCCCGTGGGTGTGTTTTGCATCGATCTTCCTCCAATGTCGACCTAGCAGTCTAGCGCTCTGCGCGGACAAAGGAAGGGGGTTCGTGCGGTTGAACAACATGCCGCGGGGCGATGCCTCGCTACGCAAAAGCCGCACCTGCGTTGATGCTCAGCTGCCTATATAGAAACGTTTCAGAACCTCTACATAGGCAAAAACAACAACACAGGTGCGGCAAAGATGCACGGGTGGTTGAGCCTTTATGCGATGATGCTCGGCTACTTGGTCTTGGCAACCAGCAGCGGGTCGCCAAGCTTGACGAGCGGATTGCCGCCGATAAGCGTGCCAGACTCGCCGACGTGGTCGATGCTCTTGAGGCGGTCGAGCTCAGAGACGATGACGGTCACGATGTCCTCGTGGCCGGCGGCCTTGATAGCGTCGCGGTCGAAGCTGATGAGCGGCTGGCCGGCCTTGACCACATCGCCCATCTCGACAAAGCGGGCAAAACCCTTGCCATTCATTTCCACGGTGCCCAGGCCAACATGGATGAACACGCGCAGGCCGTCCTCGGTGATCATGCCGATGGAGTGGTTGGTGACGGTGGTGGCGCCGATGCGGCCGTTGGCGGGCGCGTAGATGGTGCCGGTAATGGGTTCGATGCCGTAGCCCTGACCGAGCATGCCCGAGGCGATGGTCTCGTCGGGAACCTCACTCAGATTGACGAGCACGCCGTTGACGGGAGCGTAGATGACGCCTTCGCGGGTGGCGAAGCTTGCTGCGGGCGGAACGGACGCCTCGCCCGACGAAGTGAACGTGGACTTGAGCGAATCGAGCAGACCCATAGATGCCTCCAACGTATCAGGCGCGCATGTTGCACGCGTGTGGTTTGCCGGAAACGTTTCGTACGTGTTTCCCAGCACGGTCAGCGCCCCTATTTTACGCTGCCCAACGATACCTCTGAACAGCGATTTTGTGATATATCAGTTGAAGGCCAACTTATTGCGGGGGTGTTTCTGCGCCACGGGCTCAAGTGGGGTACGCTAAGGTGCGAAAAACGAGTGCGCATAATCTGCGCGAAGGGAGCACATATGATTGTCGAGAACCATGCGCTGTGGGGCGAGGAGCCGACCGAGGATTATCCGGCGACGTTTACGTATCTGGGTGCCGAGCCGCTGCCCGACAAGCCCAATGGCCGCCGCCCCGCGGTGATCATCTGCGGCGGAGGCGGGTTTACGCATATCGCTCCGCACGAGCAGGACCCGGTGGCGTTTGCATTTTTGGACCGCGGCTACCAGGCCTTTGTACTCAACTATGTGACGAGCGCCACGGGCGATGTGAGCTTTCCGCACCCGCAGGCGGACCTCGCCAAGATGGTCGCTACCGTGCGCGCCAACGCCGACGAGTGGCATGTCGATCCCAAGCGCGTGTGCATCGTGGGTTTCTCGGCGGGCGGCATGATCTGCGCCTCGTTGGCAACGCAGTGGAAGACCGGACCCTTCGCGGGCCTTGTCGGGGCTCGTCCGGAGGATATTCGTCCCGACGCCGTGGTGCTGGGCTATCCGTTGCTCGACCTTGCCTATGTGCGCGATATGCAGACGCGCGACCCGCGCATTGACCTGCGCGTGCCCAAGACGGGTGGCAAGACGGGGCGCGATTTGCTCAACGACTATCTATCGATGGTGACGGGCGGCGAGGCGACCGATGAGCACCTGACCGACATTTGTCCTACCACGCACGTTTCGCGCCAGATGCCCCCGACCTTTGTGTGGGGCGTTTCGGACGACAAGACGGCGCCGGTCGCGCAGGTCTATCCGTTTGTGCAGCGCATGGCCGAGGAGGGTGTTGCATGCGAGATGCACGTCTTTGACCAGGGTGGCCACGGCCTTTCGCTCGGCAACGCCAATACCGCGGTCGACAACGAGGACAAGCAGGTTTCCGTCCGTCCCTGGATTCGCCTGGCCTTCCGCTTCCTGGAGCGCCATCTGTAAGAGGACGGACATCCCCTTAATAACTTGCGGTGAAATAGCTCCTATTTAAGGCCTCAACCAGCCCAAGCAGGAACTATTCCACCGCAATTTTGGTTTTGATGCCCCGCCCGGAAACTGCGTCCCGGTTTGGGCGCGGATTCCGGGATGCAGTTTCCCATAGGGCCTCGACTGGGAAAGTGCGTCCCGTTTCGGGCGGGGATTCCGGGTTGCATTTTCCGCAAGAGGCCTGATTGGGAAACCATATCCCGTTTCGAGCCAGAATTCTGGGACGCAGTTTCCCCGAGAGGCCCCATCGGGAAACGGTATCCCGGAATTTGTCTGGATAGTGGGACACGGTTTCCGGAAGGGTGTCGTTTGGGAAACTGTGATCCGTGATCCACCGGGGACGGAGGAGAGCTGACCATTTTGGGTGGCGGTAGTCGGCTATTTCAGCGTAATGCAGGATGCGAGGAGATCGCAGTACGTTTCTCCCGTGAAATCATAATTGATCCCAAGCGGGCGGTATCCATCCTGGACATATCCCCAGTAAGGTCCGCCGGACAGCACTACAGTCTTGCCCGATGACGTCTTTCCAATCGTCTTAGAGAAGGCGGTCTCTGCGCCGTGCGGCGATCCATCGGTTGCGTATACCGTAAAGTTCGCTTTCGAGGCAACATCTTGCGCTGTAACGTCATTGGCGGTAAGGGTGTCGGACGTCGTTTCGAATTTCAACCAATCCATGGGGAACCAGTCGGGGAGGACCATTGTAAAGTAGTCGGTTTCAAACGTCCTTGCCTGCCTTTCCTCCTCGGCTTTCTTGGCCTCTTCCTCCGCCTGGCGCCTTGCCTCCTCTTCGGCCTGCTTTGCCGCCACGGCGTCGTCGCGGCGCTTGGTCGCGGCGGTCGCGAGCGCATCGGCGTCAATATTGAAGCCGGCCTTCTTGGCGCCCTCGTCCTCCTCGGCGTACTTCTTTGCCGCGGCGATCTGGTCGTCGGTCACTTCGGGCGCCTCGATCGGCTCCAGCGCCACGTCGCCCGCGTCAATGGTCTTCTTCTCGGCGGCCTTTTCGCCCAACTTGATGTTGAGCTTGTCGGCGGGGACAGCGTAGATCGTGCCGTCGGCGGCGATAGGGGAGGCGGCGACCTCGACCTTGTAGCTTCCGCGCCGGAGCTCGACGCCCTCGCCGTCGCTGTCCACGTAGTGCACGGCGTCGACCTTCTTGCCGCGGTCTTCCTTGCCTGTAATATGAACCGGCAGCCTGCTCGCTCCCGCCGAGGTGTCCCAGCCCTGGGCCGAGACGCTAAAGCGCACGGCGTGCTTTGCCGCGAGCGCCTCCTGTTCGGCCGCCTGTCGAGCCTGCTCGGGGGCGTAGACGCCGAAGTAGTAGCCGGCACCGCCGCCCGCAGCGAGCAATGCGATCACGACGGCCGCGATCGCGAGGGGCTTCTTTGAGCGCTTGGCCTTCGCCGGCGCCGGTGCCGTCGGCTGCGTCTCGGCTGCCGGGGCGGGTTGATAGTCGCCCTGCGATTCGGCCGGGGCTTCATATTCGGCGGCAATGGGCTCGCCGCACACGGGGCAGAACCTGGTCCCGTCCTCGACCTTCGACCCGCAATTTCGGCAGAACATGTGCAGACTCCCCTCGATCGGCGCTCGCGCGAATACCGGGCGCATCCTCATCCGCCTCTATCCTATGCGCGGACTTGCGCCCTTTGTTGCGCAACATTGCCGGGCTCTCGTCCGGGGAAGCCGTATCCCGTTCCGAGCGCCGATTACGGGACGCGCTTTCCGCTATAGACCTCAACCGGAAAGCCCATCCCGTTCTGGCGCTCCAGAGTGGGACGCAGTTTCCCCGAGAGGCCCCATCGGGAAATCGGGGACCGGAATTCGCCTGAGTAGTGGGATGCGGTTTCCGCAGCAAGCCCGTCTGGGAAACCACGGCCCAGAATTCCCTTTGCACCGATCTTGCACCAATCTGTTGATTGAACATCGTTGTGTGTTCGCGCTATCATGCATGGTTAAATTGGTTAGCCGTGGCAAACGGTTAGCCAAGGTAAACTAAATGCAACGCCCTGTGGGCGCCGGGGGAGGAACACGGACGTGAAGCTCGATACGCTCGAGATTGGAAAGGACGCCGTTGTCGCATCGGTGGCATCGGACGATCAGGCAC
>CABSAN010000055.1 GCA_902475785.1 uncultured Collinsella sp. | reverse complement strand
GGTCACCAAGCACAACCTCAAGTACCGCCGCTACTACCACCAGTTCGACTACTAAGAGCTGGCCGCAGGGCCGATATCTTGGCTGGTTGATATCTCGACCCTACACAAGGGCGTCCGCATTCGCGCGGGCGCCCTTTTTGCGTTGCCGTCGGCGCAGGGTGTCCTCGGCGGAAATCTCATCCCGGAATTTCGGCTCAGAGTGGGATGCGGTTTCCGGATGCGTCCCATTCTGAAGCCCCGAAACGGGACGCGCTTTCCGCTTGGGGTCCGATCCGGAAAGCTCATCCCGTTCCGAGCATCAAATCCGGGACATGCTTTCCGCGCTCCGCCCCTTGCAGAAAGCGCGTCTCCTTCCAAACACAAATCTTGCGGTACAGCTTCTGCAAAGACGCGAAGTGGCCGCTGACAGCAAAGAGGGGCTGCCGAGACAATGCCCGACGGCCCCTCCCCTCATAACTTGCTATCGATGCCAATCGCCACAAGGGCGCGGCTGCCTACTTGCTGATCGCGCCCGTCATATAGATAAACTGCACGCGATTTATATGTCCGCCCTGCTCGCCGTTGACAAAGTCCGTCGGCGTAAAGCCGGGGTTGAGCATTTCCTCGATCTTGTCCTTAACGGTGTCGATGACCTGAGTATCGAGATTGCTCGTTCGGTCGGTAAGCTCCTGCATGCCGTTGCCGAGCTCGGATGCGCCGCTGGCAAGCGTACCTGCACCCGAGGAGAGAAGATTCATGCCGCTAGCAAGGCTAGCAGCACCTGTCTTGAGCTGCGCCGCACCGTTGTTGAGCTGTGATGCGCCGTTGGCAAGCGCGGGCGTGGCACCGTTGAGCTGCTGTGTGCCCGCAGCAAGCTGGTCGGTGCCCGCGGCAAGAGCCGCGGCGCCATCGCTCAGCTGACCCGCGCCCGTTGCTGCAGAGCCAACACTGGCGACAAGACCGGGGTTCACGGCCGTGGGGTTTGCCGGGTTGATCGCGCTGTTCATATAGGCGATGGCTCCGGCCAGGCTCAGCTGTTGGCCATCCTGGACAGTGGTGTAGCCCTGAATGGCGCTATCGAGCGCGGTGACGGCACCCTGGGCGCCGCCCTGGGCGCCGGCCGCCTGGGCCAAAGTCGTAACCTGATCGGTAAGCGTGCCAAACATGGACTCGGCACCCTTAAGGCCCTGCGACACCTGCGTGTTAAGACCCTGCGCGCCCGCAACGGCATTGGATGCAGAATCGAGAAGCGCGGTAAGACCCGTCGCATCGGCGCTCGATGCCGCCGTGGCGGCGGCACCCGCGCTGGTAGCAGCACTGCCGGCACTTGCGGTGGCGGCATCCAGCTGTGCCGTAGCCTCGCTTAGCTTGGCTGCCGCAGCCTTGGCGGAGTCGAGATCGGCCGCGTTATCCAGCGCGTCCTGAGCATCGGCGACCGCCGCCTTGGCAGCGGCAATAGATGCAACGGTGCTCTCGGCGCCAGCCTTTGCGCTCTCGGCGTTAGCCTTTGCCGCATCGTTGCCCATGGCGCTCGCGGCCTGCTTTGCCCCGCCGAGCGCCTGCTGTGCACCGGCAAGGTACTGCCCCTCGCCGCTGAGCGCCGCCGTAAGACCCTGCGGCCCGTACAGCGCGCTGTAGGCGTTGCCCGACGTAGCGGTCACGGCGTCCTGGGCCGCCTTGGCCGCAGCCTGCGCCTTGGCAAGGTTTGCCTCCTGAGCCTGCTTGCCCAGCGTCAGCGCGTCGACGTACGTATCGGACCCAGCGGCAATTCCACTTATGCCGCCCGAGATCTGCTGTGCGCTCCCCTGCAGCTTGGAAAGGCCCGCCGAAAGATCGGACGCACCGCCCTTAAGCTGCACGGCACCGGCATTAACCCCCTCGGCACCGGCATTAAGGTTGCTCACGCCTTCGACCAGCGTGGGGACCTGCGCGTTGAGCTGACTCGTACCCGCCGCGAGCGCAGCGGCGCCACTGGACAGCGTGCCGGCACCGGTATTGGCCGTGGCAAGCGAGGCCGCGAGCGTCTTGACACCGTCGGCAACCTGGCCAGCACCGCTATTGGCCGTAGCAATACCGTTGGAGAGCTCCACGAGCTGGCTCGTATCCATGCTGCTCGAGTCCACATCGATGGCAAGATTCAGCGGCACGCCGACAATCTGCCAGCCATCAAACTCAAAATCCTCAACATCGGTCGTAATGGTGTAGTCTCCGGTGCTGCCGGGAATCACCATGTAGGTAAGCTGCGTGTTGGAGCCGTTGGCAGCAACCGTGGCGCCCTCAGCCTCAATATCGTGTGCCTCGGCATCCTTAAGCTGACCGGTAATCTGAACCAGGTAGTTATCGGCATAATCGCCACCGGTATAGTCGTCATTCTTTTCGACCTTGAGCTTCATGGTGAGCTTGCCGCTCTTGCCCGCCAAATCCTTGGCGTCGATATCGCGGCCATCGAGCTGGTATGCCACGGTGACGTTCCACGGCATCTGAGTGTTCTTGTCCAGATCGCCCTGGTAGACAAAGTCCTGCACTCCCTGGCCCGTAACGGCAACCGACCCGCTGTCGTCCGTTAGTTTTTGAGTCGTCGATAGGTTGGTCACTTTGTTATAGGTGCCGGCATCGTCGATCTTGACGCCCTTATTGGCCTCGAAGCTATTGACCACGTAAACACCCGTGCGATTGCCGTCGGCATCGGTTTTGACGTATACGACCTGGTTTTTCTTATATCCCGGCGTGCTGTTATCGGAGTCCGTCGCCATCTGTTCACTCGTAGCCGAGGCAGCGCTCGTCGACCCTACGCCGTCGGCGAACACAACGGCACCGGGAACGGTAAGGGCCACGGTCAGACCGGCGGCAAGAGCGAGCGCAGCGATGCGCTTATGGGGACGACGTACAAGATCGCGTTGGGCTTTGAGCTCTTTCGAAGCGGTATCAGTGGTATGGGTATGCATTGCGGTATTCCTTCCAACTGCTTTGTAAAACGTTACTGAGCGGAGCCGTCCGCAGCCGATGCCTCGGTGGTATCCGAAACCGGATCCTGGGCATCCTTGGGCAAAAAATGAGCTTTGAGCGTGGTCTTGCCGATGAGGCCATCGAGCACATACAGGAAACCCGGCAGCGCAAAGAGTACGGCGACTAGGGAGATGCTCACGCCGACGCCCAGGAACCAGCCGATCTGCTTGAGCACGCCGTGGCTCGAGATCGCATGGATCAGGAAGCCACTGATTAGCAGAACCGATCCAGAGGTCAAAACAGGAATCGTGCAAGCTTCCATGGTCTCGAGTAGCGCTTCGCGCTTATGCATGGTCACGCGGTCCTCACGATAGCGGTCAGCAATCAGGATGCCGTAGTCGACGGCAACGCCCAGCTGGATGGAGCTCACAATTAAGTAGGCGAGGAAGAACTCGTGCATACCGGTGTAGAGCGGTGCAGCAAAGTTGACCCAGATCGAGGTCTCAATCACGAGCACCAAGATGATCGGCAGGCTCAGCGACTTGGTGGCCAGCAGCAAGACCGCGAACACGGCCACGACGGCGATGAGGTCGACCTTGCCCTTATCGACGGTGATGGTGTCCTTAAGGTCGGTGGTGCTCACGCCCTCGCCGGCGAGCATTGCCTTACCCGGATAATGTTTGTCCGCGATACAACGAATCTTCTTGACCAGCTTAAATGTACTCGGACCCTCGTAGGGCGCGGTAACCGTGAGCACCAAACGGCTGTAGTGCTCTCCCTCCACCAGATCGAGCGTGTCCTTTTCGGCCATGTCCGTGGGGATATAGGGACTCGCAACGTCAACATAGCTCTGGATGGACTTGACCTCGGGGAGCGCCTTGAGCTCATTGGAGAGTGCCTGCTCCTCGCTCACCTCTCCACGGGGAACGAGCACAACGTAGGTATCGGAGTTGCCAAAGACCTCCTTGACCTTGTCCATATCCTGACCAAGCCGCGTATCCGAACCAAAAATGTGCGAAGTGCCGTAGTAGTACGTGATATCGCTGGAGGTCGATGCCACACGCGCAGGGTAAACCACGGCGAGGATCACGACGGCAGCGGGGATACAGACCTTGAGCACCAGACGGGCGAACTTACCCAGCGGCGGGACAAAGGGCCTGTGCTGCGATTTTTGCACAAAGCCATCGAACTGAACGAACATCGAAGGAACAAAGGTAAAGACCGATACCAGGCTGATGGCGATACCCTTTGCAAGGGCAAGACCAAGGTCGGGGCCGATCTTAAACTGCATGGCGGCAAGCGCGATAAAGCCGATGCAGACCGTGCAACCGCTCGAAAACACGGCGACCGAGGACAGACAGCACGACTGCACCATGTCTTCGGCAACGCTGCCGTGGCGGCCACGCTCCTCGTTAAAGCGGTGCAGCAAAAAGACCGAGAAGTCCAGCGCGATGGCAACCTGCAAAATGGAGCCCGCAGAGTTGGTGACAAAGCTAATCTCGCCAAAGATGAGGTTGGTGCCCCAGTTGATAAACACCGAGACGCCCAGGCCCAGCAGCACCAGGATGGGTTCGGCCCAGCTGGTAGTCGTGATGACCAGAATCACGAAGATAATCGCTATGACAGCGACCGTGATAATGCTGATCTGCTGCTCGGTCGATGTGGTGGCGAGCGCGTTAGACATGGCCGAGCCCGTAATGGCGCCCTCGTCGCCCACGATATCTCGAATAGCGTCGGTTGCCTCGATCTCCTTTTCGGAATTAACCGTCACCGTAAACAGGGCGTTGTTCTTTTTGTAATAGGTCTCAACGGTGTCTTTGTCTTGCGTGGCAAGCGGCTGATCGATATCTGCCGCGTCGTCAAGCCATAGGACCTCCTCGACGCCGTCGACCTTTTTGATTTTGTCCTTGTATTTGAGCGCCTGAGCGATCGAGACATTGGGCACCATAACGCGACAGTTGGGAATGTCACCCTCAAACTCATCACCCATGGTATTCAGAGCGACGGTCGACGCCGCTTCGTCGGGCAGATAGCTCGTAATGTCGTAGTTAACGCCTACAAACTGGCGCAGGAACAGGCATACCAGTGCTGCCACCGCATAGAACGCGATGATGGGTTTGCGGTGCTTCACGACCCATCGAAATAGCTTCTCTTTCAACCTCAATCCTCCATAACGCTCAGCCTATGTTTTGCTCTTTGTTATATTCCACATTTGGTAGTTATACAACATGTGTAGGATAAAGGCGCCATAAAGATATGCGATTGACGCGGTCCCGGAGCCAAAACAGCCGCTGCAGAAGCAGTTCGGAAAAGGTCCTCAGCGGAAACTGCATCCCAGTTTTTAGACGAAAAACGGGATATGGTTTCTGGTTGGCCTAGATAATCGTCAGATTTAGCTGAGCGTCTGCCCCTATGTTTCCAAATGAATACGGTGTGAGCTGCGGACAAGGATTTTCCCCGCAAGCACTCTAGTATGCTAAAGTACCCAAAAGACCGGCGGAGCTATGCCGGTCGTTTGTTCTGTATGCAACACAGCATGAGGAGGCTCACCAGATGACGGCCACACCGTGGGGATTCCGGGACATATTGCCCGAGGAGGCTCAGGCGCGCGAGGAGATCGCGCTGACGGTGAAGGGCTGCTTTAGGGAGCATCATTATCTGCCGGTTGAGACGCCGCTGCTCGAGGACAAGGGCTCGCTCGAGGAGGGCGGCCGTATCGCGGACACGCCGTTTAAGCTTTTGACGATGACGGCCGCTTGTTGGTGGTTCGTCCCGACAATACGTTGCCGATCGTGCGTTTGGTCTCGACCCGCATGCGCGCGGCCGACTTGCCGCTGCGCCTGCGCTATGAGGCGCCGGTGGTTCGCGAATGCCAGCGCAATGCCGGCGGTTCGCGTCAATTTACCCAGCTGGGTTTTGAGCTCATCGGCGCGGGCGATACCGCGGGCGATGTCGAGATCGTCTCGCTGGTGGCCGAGGCCGTTCGCAAGTTGGCGCTGCCCGATGCGCGCATTATCGCAGGTAGCGTGCGCCCGTTTAAGGAGCTGCTCGCGGCGTGCGAGGATCGCGAGCTGGCTGCCGAGGCTCTGCGCTGCGTGCACGCCAACGACTTTGTGGGCCTCGATGCCCGCGTGGCAGCAAGCGTCGAGTCCGATGCCGTCAAGGCCGCCATTAGCGAGCTGCCACGTCTGCACGGCGGTGCCGAGGTGCTCGACCGCGTGGACGCGCTGCTGGAGGCCGCCGGTATCGTCGTGCCGCTGACGCACGAGCTGCGTGCCCTGGTCGAGGGCCTGGCACCCGAGGACGCCCAGGTGCTGTCGTTCGACTTCTCCATCATGAACTCTTTCGATTACTACACGGGTCTGGTCTTTAAGGCTTATGCGGGCGGACTGCCCGATCCGGTCGGTTCGGGCGGACGCTATGACTCCATCTTTACCGGCGCGTTTGGCGACGGTATCGAGGTGCCGGCGGCGGGCTTCGCCTTTTCGCTCGAGCGCCTGGAGGCCGCGCACACCTCGGCCGAGGATGCCGCTTCCGATGGCGATCACGCCGCGGGCCGTGGCGCCGAGGGTCCGCTGCGCATTGCCGTGCCCAAGGGCTCGCTCAAGGCCGACACGCTCGACGTGCTTGAGTCCGCGGGCTTGGATGTCTCTGAGCTGCGTGACCCCGGCCGTCACCTGATCGTGCGCGGCCGCGACACGCGTGCCGGCGAGGGCACGGTCGGCGATATCGAGTTTGTCATCGTGCGTCCCAGCGACGCGCCCGCCTTTGTGGGCTGCGGCGGTGCTGACTGCGGCATCTGCGGCTGGGACTCGCTTATCGAGGCAGACCTCAACCTGCTGCAGCTGGTCGACCTGGGCTACGGCCTGTGCACGTTTATCGAGGCGGAGCCCGCGTGGCGCGCCGGCCAGGCCGAGCGCAACTATGCCCGCCGTGGGTCGCTTCGCGTGGCAACCAAGTACCCGCGCATCGCGAGTGCCTGGTATGCCGAGCGCGGCGTGAACGCCGACATCGTCTCGCTGCACGGCAACATCGAGCTGGGCCCCATTGTCGGTATGACCGATCGCATCGTGGATATTACCGCCACGGGCGCCACGCTGCGTGACAACGACCTCGTTATTACTGGTCGCATTATGGACTGCACGGCCCGCTTCTTTGTCAACCCGGGCGCCGCGCGTCTGGATCCGCGCGTACGCAATCTGGCAGATCGCTTGGCGGCAGCCGTGAAGGACAAGCATTTTGAGCCCGTTGCGGGCTCGGCACAATAGCGCGAGCACGCACGGGCGCCCCAACGTCCGGGCTGCGGGCCGACTGGCGCCGCCGCCCGGTCTCTCGTTTTTCGAACAAAACCTCGATCGATAGGGGATACCGATATGAAGACTATCAAGCTTGCTCCCGGCGAGCGCCTCGTTACCAACCAGCTCAACCGTAAGGGCGTGCTGCCGCAAAACATCGTCGACGCCGCCCGCGATATCGTGGCCAACGTGCGTGCCAACGGCGATGCTGCGGTGCGCGACTATTGCCACCGCTTTGACGGCGTTGAGCTGCAGAGCTTCCGTCTGCCGCAAGAGCAGATCGATGCCGCGCTTGAAGGCCTCGACCCGGCCTTTGTCGCCGCGCTTGAGAAGGCCGCGCGCCAGATTCGCGAGTTCCACCAGCGCGAGGTCGAGCAGAGCTGGTTTACCACGCGTGTGGACGGCACGATGCTCGGCGTTAAGGTGACCCCGCTCGCGGCGGCCGGCATCTATGTACCGGGCGGCCGCGCGCAATATCCCTCCACCGTGCTCATGAACGCCATTCCCGCCAAGGTCGCCGGCGTCAAGCGCGTGGTTATGGTGACCCCGCCTCAAAAGGATGGCCTGATCAGCCCGTACACGCTTGCCGCGGCAAAGCTCGGTGGCGTGGACGAGATTTATATGGTGGGCGGCGCTCAGGCCGTGGCCGCGCTGGCGTACGGCACCGAGACCATTCCGCGCGTCGACAAGATCACCGGCCCGGGCAACGCCTTTGTCGCCGCGGCCAAGCAGATTGTCTCGGGCGACGTGGGAATCGACATGGTCGCCGGTCCCTCCGAGGTCTGCGTGCTGGCCGATGCCACGGCCAAGCCCATGGTGGTTGCGGCCGACCTGATGGCCCAAGCCGAGCACGATCCGCTGGCAGCCTGCTATCTGGTGACCTGCGACGAGCAGTTTGCGCGCGAGGTCGAGGCAGGCATCGATATCCTGGTGGCGCAGTCGCCGCGTGCCGAGATCACGCGTGCTTCGCTCGACAATGAGGGCACCATCGTGGTGGCCGCCGACATGGTTGCCGCCGTCGAGGCGGTGAATACCGTGGCGCCCGAGCACTTGGAGCTGCACTGCAAGGACGCGATGGGCCTGCTCGGCGGCATTCGCAACGCTGGCGCCATCTTCGTGGGCGCTTGGAGCTCCGAGCCGCTTGGCGATTATGTTGCCGGCCCCAACCACACGCTGCCGACCGGGGGTACGGCCATGTTCTCCAACCCGCTTTCGGTCGAAGAGTTCGTTAAGCGCTCGAGTGTCATTTGCTATACGCCCGAAGGCCTGCTCTCTGATGCTCCCGCTACGCAGCGCCTGGCCGAGGCCGAGGGCCTGTGGGCGCACGCGCTCTCTGCCGCCCTGCGTCGTCGCGTGCTGGAGCAGGGCGAGGATGCCGTGAGCGTCGAGTCACTGGCCGCGGCCGACCTGACCAAGGTCGCCTGGCCGGGCGACGCTGTGGCGACGGTCGCCGAGGGTGTGGACCTGGCGGCTGCAGGCTCGGATGGCGCTGGCGCGACCGGCGGGGAGGCCTAACATGGCCGAACTCACGCCGCGCATGAAGGAGCTCGTCCAGCCCTACTTGGCCGGTATTGAGCCCTACGATCCCAACTTTACGCCCACGCGCATCAATCTTTCGGCCAACGAGAACACCTATCCCGTGCCCGCTGGCGTGCGCAAGGCGGTTGATGCGGCCTTGGCTGCTACGCCGCTCAACCGCTACCCCGATCCCATGTCCAACGACCTGCGCGACGAGCTTGCCGCTTGGCATGGCGTGGCTCGCGAGAATATCTGCGTGGGCAACGGCGGAGACGAGCTGCTCTATAACTTCCTGCTGGCGTTTGGCGGCGCGGGGCGGACCCTGCTCAACTGCCCGCCGTGCTTTAGCGAGTACGCGTTCTTTGCGTCGCTCTGTCAGACCGAGGTGCGCGACGTGTGGCGCGACCCGGCAACTTTTGAGCTCGACCAGGCGGCTGTGTTCGCGGCCGCACCCGAGTGCAACCTGGCGATCGTGACCTCGCCCAACAATCCCACGGGCGACGTGGCGCCGCTCGACTTTGTCGCGGCGCTGTGCGATGCGTGCCCCGGCATGGTCATGGTTGACGAAGCCTACGTTGAGTTTGCGGACGATTCGTTTGGCGCGGCTACCACGGCGCAGGGGCTTATCGCCGAGCATCCTAACCTGGTGATTCTGCATACGCTGTCCAAGGTGTTCGGCGCCGCCGGCACGCGTCTGGGCTATGTGATCGCGGTGCCCGAGGTCATCGATGTGTTTGCGGCGATTCGCCAGATCTACTCGGTTAACGTGCTAAGCCAGGCCGCCGCGCTTGCCTGCGTACGTGCCCGCGATGCGTACGCACCCGTGGTGGCACAGGTTGCATCTGAGCGCGAGCGCGAACTGTGTGCCCTGCACGCAATGGCTGCCGAGGGTCTGCCCGTGGAGGCGTGGCCGAGCGCGGCGAACTTTGTGCTCGTGCGCACGCCGCATGCCACGCGCGTGCGCGAGCGCCTGCGCGACGAGTATTCGATTTTGGTGCGCGACTTTAGCTACGCGCCGGGGCTTGCGGACTGTCTGCGCATTACCGTGGGTACCCCGCAGGAAAACGACGAGGTGCTGGCTGCGTTTGCCGCGCTGGTGAAGGAGGAGATGTAGATGGACCGCTATGCCGAGGTGACCCGCAAGACGGGCGAGACCGACATTGTCGTAAAGCTCGACCTGGACGGAAGCGGCGTGTGCGATATCTCAACCGGCGTGCCGTTTTTCGACCACATGCTCAACGCTTTTGGCCGCCATGGTCTGTTCGACTTGACGGTGCACGCGGTGGGCGACGTGGAGGTCGATGCGCACCACACCGTCGAGGACACGGGTATTGTGCTGGGCGAGGCGTTTTGCCGGGCGCTGGGCGACAAGGCGGGCATTACGCGCTTTGCCGACGCGGCGATCGCCATGGACGAGACGCTCGTGATGGCTGCTGTTGATATTTCGGGCCGCGGGCAGGCCTACTGCGAGCTGCCCGTGCCGACCGAGCGCGTGGGCAGCTTCGATACCGAGCTGGCCGTCGAGTTCTTCTACGCCTTTGCGCGCGACGCCAAGCTCACGCTGCACGTGCGCGAGCTGGCGGGCGGCAACTCGCATCACATTATCGAGGCCGCCTTTAAGGCCGTGGGCCGCACGATGCGCCACGCCTGTGAGCTGGATCCCCGCGTGCAGGGCATCCCCAGCACCAAGGGTTCGCTGTAACCGCTACAAAGACAAAAACCACCACGAAGGTGCCTGTCCCCTTTGTGGTGGTTTTGGATGATGGGAAGAGGAGGGTCGCGTGGGCGAACCGAAGATCGTGGTGGTCGACTACCACAAGGGCAACTTGTCGAGCGTCGTGCGCAGGCTTGCGCGCGCCGGTGCCGCCGCCTGCACGTCGGACGATCCGGAGCAGATCCGCAACGCCGACGGCCTGGTCATCCCGGGCGTGGGCGCGTTCTATGACGCGATCGCCTTTATGCGCCAGAGCGGCGAGGCGGACGCGGCGCTCGACGCCGTTGCTGCCGGAACTCCGCTGCTCGGCATCTGCCTGGGCCTTCAGCTGTTTTTTGAGCGCGGCAACGAGGGCGTGCCAGCGGACGAGGGTGCGGATGCGGACGACAGCGCTTCCGAGCAGGCTGGTGGTCCCTGGGTCGATGGCCTGGGCATTATGCGCGGCTCGTGCACGCGCTTGGAGTCGAGCCGCCTGAAGGTGCCGCACGTGGGCTGGGACCAGGTGCACATGACGCCCGCCGGCGCGGCCGATCCGCTGCTTGCTGGTTTTGCCGAGGGTGCCAACATGTACTTCACCCACAGTTATGCGGTGGCCGACGACGCCGATGCCGCCGATGTGCTGGCGCGCACGCACTATACGCGGAGCTTCCCGTGCATCGTGCGCCATGGCAACGTGTGGGGCTGCCAGTTCCATCCCGAGAAATCCTCCGCGCTGGGTCAGCGCATCCTTAAGAACTTCGTCAACATCGTCGAGGAGGCTGGCCGATGATCCTGTTTCCCGCAATCGATCTGATCGGCGGCAAGGTCGTACGCCTGGAGCGCGGCGACCGCAGTCGCTGCAAGGTATATTCCGACGACCCCGTGGCCGTTGCCCGCTCGTTTGCCGAGCAGGGCGCGAGCTGGGTGCACGTCGTCGACCTGTCTGCTGCCTTTGGCGAGGACGAGGATACGTGTGCTGCCAACTCGGCAGCGATTAAGGCCATCTGTGGCGTCGACGGCCTGTCCGTGGACGTGGGCGGCGGCGTCCGCTCGCTTGCACGCATCGACGAGTTGGCAGGCTACGGCGCATGCCGTATCGCGCTGGGCACGGTGCTCGTGACCGAGCCGGGTTTTGCCGAGGTAGCGGCCCAAGGCTTTGGCGAGCTGCTGGTCGCCGACATTGCCGCACGCGACGGCCAGGTTAAGGTGAACGGCTGGCGCGACGGCGCGGGCGTGGTGCTCGACGATGCCGTGGCGCAGCTTACCGAGCTGGGCTTTAAGCATCTGGTGTATACCGACATCGCGCGCGATGGCATGCAGACGGGCATCGATGTGGCGGCGTATCGCCATGTGGCCGAGGTCGCGGACTTTCCCGTCGTGGCTTCGGGCGGTATCTCGACGCTCGACGACATCCGCGCACTGGCCGCGGTGGGCGAGGTCGCGATTGAAGGCGCCATTACCGGCCGTGCGCTCTACGAAGGCAACTTTACGCTGGCACAGGCGCTGGCCGCCGCCCGAGGGGAGGAGTAGCCCATGCTTACCAAGCGCGTGATTCCCTGCCTGGACGTCAAGGACGGTCGTGTGGTCAAGGGCGTCAACTTTGTGAGCTTACGCGATGCGGGCGATCCGGTGGAGCTGGCGCGTGCCTATGACCGCGAGGGTGCGGACGAGGTCGTCTTCCTGGACATTACCGCCACGAGCGACAACCGTGCGACGACTATCGAGATGGCGGCGCATGCGGCCGAGGAGCTCGCTATTCCCTATACCGTGGGTGGCGGTTTTCGCGACTTGGCGGGCATGCGGACCATGGTTGCCGCCGGTGCCGATAAGGTGTCGCTCAACTCTGCCGCCGTGCGTGACCCGTCGCTGATCAGCCAGGCTGCCGCGGCGTTTGGCAGCCAGGCCGTGGTCGTGGCGATCGATGCCAAGCGCGTCGGTTTGCCCGGAGAGCCGGGTGCCGATAGGTGGGAGGTCTTTACCGCGGGAGGCCGCAACGCCACGGGTGTCGACGCGGTGGCGTGGGCCGAGGAAGCGGCTCGTCGCGGCGCCGGCGAGATTTTGCTCACCAGTATGGACCGCGACGGCACCAAGTCCGGCTTTGACCTGGCGCTCACCCGCGCCGTGGCGCGTGCGGTGCCGATTCCCGTCATCGCGAGCGGCGGCGTGGGTACGCTCGAGCATTTTGCCGAGGGTGTGATTGAGGGCGAGGCCGATGCCGTGCTGGCGGCGAGCGTCTTTCACTTTGGAACCTTCAGCATTCGCGAAGTCAAAGAGTATATGGCATCGCAGGGAATTCCCGTGAGATTGGATTTTTAAATGGAGCAAGTGACAACTGCGTCCGAGCTCAAATACGACGCCAGGGGGCTGATTCCTTGTGTGGTTCAGCAGTACGACACCGGCGAGGTGCTTATGGTTGCCTGGATGAACGAGGAGTCGGTGGGGCTGACGCTCAAGACCGGTACCACGTGGTTTTGGAGCCGCAGCCGCCAGGAGCTCTGGAACAAGGGCGCGACGAGCGGCAACATGCAGGAGGTCAAGGAGCTCTGGGCCGACTGCGATAGCGATACGCTGCTGGTCAAGGTCGACTCGCCGGGTCCGGCCTGCCATACCGGCAACCGTACCTGCTTCTTTAAGAAACTCGTGTAGGGCAGGCGCGCGACCAGGCGCTTGGCCAACCAGAAAGGAATGAACCATGGGTGTGCGCACCGCAAACGTTCAGGATGGAAATATCGGCGAGACGCTGACGGGGCTGGCTGAGGTGATTCACGGTCGTCGCGACGCGTCGCCGCAGGAGAGTTATACCGCTCGCCTGCTGACCGACGTCGAGGATGAGCTGCTCAAGAAGCTTGCCGAGGAGGCGAGCGAGGTGATCATGGCCTGCAAGGATAACGACCACGATCACATTCGCTATGAGGCTGGCGACCTGGTCTACCACCTGCTCGTGACGCTCGAGCGCTACGGCATCACCCTCGACGAGCTGGCCGGCGAACTCAACGCCCGCCGCCACTAGTCGTTTGAGAGCGTTCCCAACGACTAGTCTTAGGCGAGGGGCGTGGACTCCCATTCGCCGGTGGGGTGGGGGATGTCGAAGGTTCGATAACCGCAGTCGTAGGCTTGGGCCTGGGCCTCGCGGATGCTCCAGCAGATATCGCAGGCGCGGTGCGCGTCCGAGCCAAAGGTGATCGGCACTTCGGCATGGGCAAAGCAGCGCAAAAGACCGGTTGCGGGGTAGTAGTCGTCCAAGCCCTTACGCGGTGCGGCCGTCGAGACCTCAACGCGGCGGCCCGTATCGTGCGTGCACTCGGCCATCTGCTGCCAAAACGGTGCGGGGTCAAAGTCGGGCGCAAAGCCCTCCTTCGAAAAGCGCATGACCAGGTCGGGATGAGCCATCACATCAAAGTTAAGCGGGCTTTCGCAAGCGCGGCACCAGTCGTCGACGTAGCGCTCCCACACGCCGCGTACCCCCAGGTTTTCCCAAACGTGCAGGTTGGTGTCGTCGTCGATCCAACCGCAAAGGGAATCGGGTGTATCGGGGCGAGCGACGTTTTCCGTTCCCGCCGTACCCGCGGCACCGGCCATGATATCGCCTGGGTTGCCAATCCAATGCACGCTGCCCAGGCGTATGACAGCGCCTTGGGACCAGCGCTCAACCAAAGGCTCGCAGCCCTCGTACCAATCGCATTCAAAACCGTAGATAAAGGTGAGCTCCGGCGTGATCTGCGCGGCAAGCTTGCGAGCATCCTCAAAAGCCAGACGATGTGCCGGCAGGTCGCCCTCAGTAACCTGCACTTCGCAGTTGGCATCCATGCTGGCGGGCAGGGTGAGATGGTCGGTCGAGACCATGACGCGGCAGCCGG
>CABSAN010000054.1 GCA_902475785.1 uncultured Collinsella sp. | reverse complement strand
CGGTGCTCCCTTGCTGCGTTTAAGTCATATAGATAGTCAAGGTAGCATAGCCCAGGCCATGGGCGATTCCACCTAACACGAAATCCATCGAACAATCGTTCGGATTAACAGGTATAGTGTTTAGTGGTGGCGCGGCATTGTTAAACAAATTTGGATACAGACGAATTTTATTTAATAGGGACCTAGTTTTACTAAACAAAATCGAATGATGCTGATTGCACGAGTGGGCACATCGATCGACTATCAATCACGTTTACTCGGAGAAAACCGAGTCGGTTTTGCCCGAGTAAGTTTGAAGGCGGCCGAATGCGCCTTGTTGCGTTTGCGGTTGGATACGTTGTCGAAGACGTGTCGTGCGGATTGTTGGATCGAATCGAACATTGGGACATGCGTCTCGTTTTATGGGCCGAGGGTATGCGAACCGGGGCCCTTATGGCCTGAAAGGGGGTCTAACGGGGCGTTATTTGGGCCGCGGGTCACTTCGCGTGCGCCGTGTTTCGTCATACGCTCATAGTGGAAGCCGATGTCAGGGGACGACGAAGGCCTTGGGCAACGGATGAGCTGCAAGCGAGAGGAGCGGTGAGGATGATGAAGCCCATGACGAAGAAGCTGCTGTTAGGAATTCCCACTGTGACGCTTTCGGCCGTGCTGGCGTGTACAGTGGCAGGCTGCGGTGGTAGTGCTCCGAGCGGCTCAGCTGGCAGCTCGGGCGGCAGCGTGCCTGTGCAGGAAAAGCCCAAGGCCTATGATTCGCAGACGGTCGAGGTGGCAGGCATTACCTATGAGTCGGTGGCTCACGGTACGTTCTATCGCGGTGATGCCAAGAAGCAGGACGGCTTTTACCTGCACATCAAGATTACCAACAACAACACAAAGAACAGGACGTTCAGTTCCTTTAACGTGCATGCTGCCCAGGGCGATATTGAGGCAGGCGACCCGTTGTTTACTTCCGGCAAGGCGGCCGTGCTCGACTACGTTGCAATCGAGGCTCCCGATGAGCTTCACGAGGGTATCGATCTTTCCAAGAGGCCAGATATCGGCCCGGGCGAGACCGTTGAGTACGTGTATTTCTGGGCGCCCAAGACGGCGTACTACGGACCCATCACCGTCGAGTTCGTAGACGCTTACGCCCCCGCCAAGAATCATGAGGCCATGCACTTTGACACCACGGGATGCGAGACCAAGGAGTTCAAGGCGGCCGGCGGCGTGGCCGATTCTGGCGAGAAGGCAGATTTAACGGGCATCGACTGCGCATCGTACAGCATCGAGGCCGCCGATGGGTACACGCTGGATTCGTCCGACGAAGAGCGCGAAAAGGCAAACTTCTTCCACGACGAGACTGGAGGACGCCTGAACATCAGCATCTTCCCGCGCTCGCCGGAGGAAGAGGTTGCAAGCCTAGAGCAGGTCTACGAAGGCAAGGAGACAACAACCGACCAGGTCGAGTACAACGGCATAACGTGGCTGCGCTTTACCGGTCCCGACAACGGCCATACACTGTTTGCGACGGCTCCCGCAACGGGTGAAACCGTCCGCGTGTCGATTGGCTGGAAGATCGATTGGGACGCCGCCGTGCCCATGATGGAGGCACTGAAGCTCAAGTAACGCCGCGATTCTTACGTCAGGCGACTCAGGGCTGGCTCCGAGTTATCGGGGCCAGCCCATTTTGATGTTTCGATGAGCCGAGTCGGCGTCTCTCGTAAAAGCAACTAGGAGCTAGCGAGGCCTATCCGAATTGACCTCATTGGCGGTGTCGGTTTCGAGCGCCGTGCAGCGGGCGCTGTAGGCGACGAGGCCGGCATCTGCCACGGCGAGTGCTGCAGCGGCTGCCGTAAGGGGGACGTTGCTGTCTTTGCGAGAAGGAGTCCTGTCACGGTAGTGTCGTTCGATGGCCAAAATGTCCAAATTGATCGAGCGAAGCGCCGGGTTCCGGAACGTGTTCGATGCACTTGGCAGCCCAGTCGCTAACGCAGCATATGCGCGACCAGCTCGGCGCGAGTTCCGATACCAAGCTTGGCATACACTCCTGATAGGCGGTTTTTGACAGTGCCCGGCGATACTCCCATATGGCGTGCGATTTCGGCGTTGGTCCATCCGCGGCAGGCGAGCATGGCCATGGTGAACTCTGTGGTCGTCAGGTCGTCAGCCACGTCCTCGCCCGAATCGGGGTTGTGGATGCGCCGCCAGCCGTAGCTGAATCGATACGTAATCTCGATGATGCGCGCGAAATCGTCAGGGTATTGCGATTTTAGGCATGCCTCGATAAGCCCCTGTAAAAGGCCGTGATGCTCGCCAATGAGCTCAATAAGGCCGTCGGGGCGCGCAATGTTCCAAGCAACTCCGAAGTGCGTTTTTGCGGCGCCGATGTCCTTGAGGCTCATGCATGCCATGGAAGCTGCCAGGTGCAGGAACAGTTCCGAGATGGGATAGCTTCCCTGTTTCATGATCAGGGCGTTTTCCGCCATGCCCAGACTGCGGCCATATTCGCCGCGCAGGTACAGGGCATGCGCCATCACGTAACTGGCGAACAGACGCAGGCCTTCGGGCAGATGCGCCGCAAGTGGATAAAACTCTTCGGCAGAATACGGGGAAGGCAAGTGCAGCAGGACGCTCGAGGCCGAGGCGAACAGGATATGCGTGGCGTGGACGGCGGGCGATTCCTCGTCGGCCGGTGTATCGAGGATGCCCGCAAGGCAACGGTGGGCATCGGCGATACGGTTGAGCGACAGACTGGCGTATCCGCAGATCAAGCATGCGGAATAGCGCAGTGTGGGATCGGTGGCGTCAAGATAGGGGCGCGCCGTCTTGGCGGCGAGGGCGGCCTGTCCGCGAAAGTACAGCGCTTCTGCCGTGGCAATGGCGCGCGAATCGGGGTCGGAAATGCCTGCAACTGCAGCGTCAATCTGCCCCGGCGCAAAGGCGGTGCACATCAACGGCATGGGAACGCATGGGTAGCCATCGCAGTCCATCTTCCATCTCCCAACAGCTGGCAACAATAGCAGCAATTGTACTCCTGTTGCTCGGGACTGGAATTTTTGGGTATTGCCTACGATTATGCCGAACGCATAAAGGAAGAGTCTATTGGCGATGCTCTCAAGGTGGCTACCGAAGCCAAGCTGACCTCGATATTAGGAAAAATTGTCACCCCTGCAAAAAGCTCTGTCGCAGTGATGGGAAACGCATCTTCTGGGCATTCCGGCGTCTCCAGCTAGCGCTGGACTGCTGCTGTCGCCTGCGCGTTGGCGAGCGGAGCGTGGGGACCGTCCGGCGACCAGCGGTGACGGGCGAGCCCTGCCGCGTGCGTGGGCCTCCATCGGCGTAGACCCATGACCCCTATGGCATCGGAGAAGTCCACCATCGCGTCCAGGACCTTACCGTCCGGCACGCCCAGCCTAGCGGCTCCCTTGAACCCAAGGTTGAAGGGGGGGTGTTGTACAAGGCATATGGGGCCGAGTGGAAGTGGATCAAAAGAGCGTTACTTGACGTTTCATGCATAATGCCAACCGCCCCGCGATATCACGTTCGCAGCGCGCAGGGGCCGGAGAATCTTCGCGATGAGAGTTGACGTCTAATACCTTGCATCGTATAGTGTGTATAGCATAGTATATGACGAGAGGAGGTGTGCGGATGGAGGCACAGGTGAAGCGCGGCTTCCTGGAGGCCTGCGTGCTCGCGGCCGTCTCCGGCGAGGAGTCCTACGGCTACCAGATCGTGAAGGACGTACCGGCGAGCATGGGGCTCACGGAGTCGACGCTCTACCCGCTGCTCAAGCGCCTGGAGAAGGCCGGGTGCATCACGGCGCGCTCCGCCGAGCACAACGGGCGGCTGCGCCGGTACTACCGCATCACGGACGACGGGCGAGCGCGCATCGAGGAGTTCCTGGCCGAGTGGCCGTCCGTACGGGAGATTTACGCATACGTTGAGGAGGCGCACCATGACGCGCGATGAGTTTCTGGGCCGGTTGGGCGAGCTGCTCGCCTGCCTGCCGGCCGAGCAGGTGGAGGAGACCAAGGCGTTCTATGCGGAGGCCATCGCCGACCGCATGGAGGACGGTATGAGCGAGGAGGAGGCCGTGGCCGCCATGGGCACGCCCGGCGAGGTGGCGGAGGCCACGCTCGACGACCTGCCCGCCGTGCCGCGCGCGATCGCGAGGACGCGCCGGCGCAGCACCGCGCTGCTGTGGGTGCTGGCCATCGTGGGCTCCCCGGTGTGGGTGCCGCTGCTCGCCGCCTTCGCCGCCGTGGCCGTCACGGTCTATATCTGCATCTGGGTGCTGGCGCTCTGCGTGTGGATCGTCGCGGTGGCACTCGGGGGCGTGGGCGTAGTTGGGCTCCTGCTTGCCGTAAGCGGCGTCATCATCGGCCACTTCCCGTACGCCCTCGCCTCGGCGGGCGTGGGGCTCGGCCTCGTCGGCGTGGCGCTCTTCGTTGGTGCTGGCGCTTGGGCCGCCTCAAAACAAATTGCGCGCCTCTCGGCGCTCTGGGCGAGGAAGGCCGCCTCGCCCTTCTGGAAGGGTAAGGGCGAGAAGGGCGGCGCTGCCGCGCATCTCGCGGCGTAGAAAGGAGTGAGTACCATGACCAGTGCGAAGAAGATCTACCTCGCCGTGGCGGGCGGGCTCGTTGCCGCGGGTGTTGTCCTCGCGGGCATTGGCTTTATCGCTTCGGGTTTCGACCCGGCCGTGTTCACAACCCAAGTCGACACGCGCTACAGCACCATCGTGCTCGGCGGCGTCGAGGTGGACGACCCGATGGGCCTCCCCCTCATCGAGCAGCTCGCCAATCTGGGCGAGATCGACACCTCCGGCATCACCGCGTCCGAGTCCCCTGCTGCTCCGGAGGCGCCCACCGCTCCCTAAGCATAGCGCGCCCGGCGCCAGCCCGGGCGGGGCGAGCGGCAGTGACGAGCGCGCCTCGCGGACCCGGTTCTCGATCTCGCGCGGCGTGGACCTCGCGAGCCTGCGCGGGCGGCTACTGCGGTCGGACATGGGCTCTCCGGACCTGCTGCGGCGCAGCCACTTGCTCGCCGTCTGGCGGCTGACGCCCATCTGACGCGCGGTCTCGGCGACGCCGAGGCCGGACTCTATGCGCGAGACGAGCGTCTCGCGCCCCCTCGGGGTGAGCCTTGCGTTAGGATGTTGCTCCATGGGAGGGCTCCTCTGCTGTTCGTCTAGACAACTCACAGCATGTGGGAGCCCTCCCTATTTGTCACTACCCGGGTGTAAACAACCTATTGGCACAGAACAGCTAGAACAACCGATGCCGCCTCACTGCGCCGAGAAACCCCCGGCGCCGTGAGGCGGGCGGCGGAGTGAGCCAACAGCAAAGCCATGCCGCTATTAGTAGCCTGTCGCCAGCAATCTGCAAGTCACTAGCACCCCACAGCCGTGCCGGCAGCATCCCTTGGTCGCCATATCAGCCGCACGGTATAATCTATCCATCGATATATTGGTTGAACCATGGTGTCTCTGCTGTGACCATAAACTTCCGCAAGACGCTAGGACCTTGTTCTAAGGAGATCTGGTGGAGAAAGGTCAAGAGAACCCACCACAAGACCAGGCGCTTGCCCATAGAGTCAGGTGGGCTGACCTCGACAGCGTATTCGAGCACATGGGCGACAATGCTAGCGTTGGAGAGGCAAGTAACGGCATCCACCTCATAAATGACCGGGAGCACGTCGCCGTGCGCCAGGACCACGAGGTTCGCATCCCCAATGAATACCTGCAGGAATCATACGTCGGACAGCGCGACAGCGACCTGAGAAAAGCAAGGGAGATGCTCCTTCAGGCCAAGCAGGAGCGCCCTTCCTACAAACCTGACATCCTTTTAGGTCTTGCGACAACGTTCCTGGGCTGGTTTCTCGGGGGTTTGTCGTCATCTGTCAATCTCGCATCTTTGCCCGGTATCTTGATGCTCTGCGTAGCACCGTGTGGCGCAGTAGGACTCTTTGTCGCTTTTATCTTTATCCGAAAAGAAGAGAAGCAGGGCAAATCTGATCTGGCCGAGCGCGTCCTAGAACACCTGGCGGATCCCGATGACAAGGAGACCAAGACCGATGAACATTAATGATACGAGCACGCAGCTGCTCTTTACCACGGTCCCCATCGTGGGCATTACTACCGAAGGCACGGGCGTCTCGGGTACAGGATTCTTCTTTTCCTATGACCTTGAAGACGGGCGAAAAGTGCCCCTGCTCATTACCAACCACCATGTCCTCAAGGATGTGATTCAGGGTCGCTTCGTCATCAATCTAGCCGAAGGTGACGCCCCGTCACGCGAGACCATCAGCGTGAACTTCGACAAGTCATTCATCGAGGGGAAGAAGCTCGGAGAGCTCGACTTGGTTGCGATGCCGGTGGCCCCTGTTCTCAGCATGCTTGAAGAAAACGGGAAGAGGCCCTTCTACCGATCCATCGACTCTGGACTCATCCCGAAGAAGAGTGTGCTGGACAATTTGGCGGCGCTCGAGCAAATCACCTTTATCGGATACCCCAGCGGGCTCTATGACGACTACAACAAGACCCCCCTCATCAGGCAAGGCTGGACTTCCACGCCCGCTTGGAACGACTACAAGGGTAAGCGCGAGTTCCTCGTTGACGCATCTGTATTCGAGGGCTCCAGCGGCAGTCCCGCCTTCATCCTCAACCAGGGCAGCTATCCCACGACCGACGGAATTGCCATCGGCTCCAGGCTGCTGTTCATGGGCGTAATCACTCAGACGATTACGAAGGAGAAGAGTGAGCACCTCGATTTAGGTACAGTCATCAGAAGCGACGCGATGCTCGACAAGCTCAAACCTTTCGTGGAAGGTCTACTGTAGCTAAGAGCACCGTCAAAAGCAGTGACGCCCCTTTGCTCCTTTCCCTAGGATGAGGTGACTGAGCTCGGCATGCTGGTTGACATCTGGTTCCCCAACGGCTCATAGTACAGACACATGGAAAGCCTTCGGGTTTTGTAAGGGCGGGACCCACTGGGCCTCGTTCTAGTTTTACTGTTCGGTTAACGCTGCGGATCGTTTTGGAAGGCTTACGAGCATGGTAGTCCCGTCCTCGGAACTTGCTTCGACCTCTACCGTGCCACCGTGAAGCGTTGCAATCTCCCAAACAAGCGCTAGCCCGAGTCCTGCACCGCCGTATGCCCTGCTGCGGGATTTATCTAGACGAAAGAACGGCTGGAAGATGCTCTCTCGGTACTGTTTGGGTATTCCCGGGCCCTCATCTTTGACTCGCAGGAGTACGTGGCTGTCGCTGTCGCTGATGGAGACGCTGACAGTCGAGCCGGAGCGGCTGTAACGGATGGCGTTTTCGACCAGGTTAAACACCAGCCGATAGAGGAGCGTGTCGCTCCCGATTACTAAAGCGTCTCCAGCGCAATTGAGGGTTATGTCCTTATCCTCGGCAAGTGGCGCAAGGTCGGTGAGGACCTCTTCGGACAGGGGACCGAGTTCAACAGCGTCCCCGCAAGGAACGCTGCGAAGCTCACTCATCTCGAGTAATGCCTTGGTCATCCGCGACATGCGCTCGGTTTGTTCTTGTAGCAGGCCGAGCAGCTCGGCTGTTTTGGGTTGCAAACCGGAGTGCTCGGAGATGAATAGTTCAATCTGCGCTTGCATAAGGGCGAGCGGGGTGCGCAGCTCGTGTGCGGCGTTGCCGGTAAACTGACGCTGTGCAGAGAACCCTTCGCCAAGACGGGCAATCATGTCGTTGAAAGAGGCGCTGCATCGTTGTAGCTCGGTGGGCACATCTTCACTGAGTCTGATTTCGCTTAGGTTGTCAGGCTGCACGCGCTCAACCTGGGCTGCAAAAGCCCGTAGCGGTTTGAGTGCACGGCCGCTCACAAAGTATGCCAGCACGCCGCCAAGGAGTGTGACTCCAGCTGTGATGTACCAGGCTGTCGTGCCAAAAGACTCTTGTGCGTCGTTTACGACGATCGTGACCTCGTCATCGAGGGTCGCTTTCGTTGGGTCGAACGCCTGGGGCGAATCTTCGCCGGCTGCGCTAAGGGCCGAGACGTCGCTGCCGATAGCATCCATGTAGCGCATGCCCGTATAGCCGACCAGGCAGTTCGTCAGCACGCACGCAGCGCACGTGAGCAGTGCCGTCATAATCGTTATGCGCCATTGCAGGGAAAGCCTTTTCATTCGTTATCCTCCATAACGTAGCCCTCTCCAATCCGATTGCGAATCGGGTCGTATCCCAAAGCGCTGCGTAGCTTTTTGCGGAGCGACGAGATGTGAACGCGGGTTGCGTTGCTAAAGCTGTTCACGGTGCTATCCCAAACGTGCTCTATAAGCTCCTCTTGGCTTACCGGACGCCCCTGATTAAGCATCAGGTATTCCAAGATTCCCGTTTCCTTGCGCGTAAGAGATAAAGCCTCGCTGTCCACGGAAGCGATGCGCGCCTTGGTGTCAAAGCGGAGCTTTCCACAGGTTAATACTATGTCGCTTTGTGCGAAGCGCCTGAGGGTAAGGCTGCGGATCCTTGCCGCAAGCTCGTCCAGATGAAACGGCTTGGTAAGGTAATCGTTTGCGCCGGCATCGAGTCCGGCGACTTTATCGGATACTTCGCCACGTGCGGACAGAATCAGTACCTTGGTCTCGCAGTCGGTTTTCCTAAGTTCCCTGAGCACGGTCATGCCATCGATACGGGGAAGGTTGAGGTCGAGCACCACGAGGTCAAAGACTTCGACGCCCAGCAGGTCGAGTGCCTCCTGTCCATCGTGACAGCAGTCGACGCTGTACGCCAAGTTTCGCAAGCTGCGCGCGATTGCATCGCACAGTGCTCGCTCGTCTTCGACGATCAAAATACGCATAACAGTCTCCTTGCACATTCCAAATCGCGCTTAACACGGATTTTATAGTCGATATGGTCCAATGGTCGCGTAACGAAAGGAGTGGTCGAGTTGTTCAAAGCGGTAAAACCCATGGTACAGGTCGCTTTGTTGATCGTCGGAGTTGCCATGGTGTGCTTTGGTGTTATGCGTGGCGAGGCGGATGCCGTGCTGGCCAAAGCGATTAGGCTGTGCTTGGAGTGTATCGGAATTGGATAAAAGAGAAAACACCGCGTCGCATGTTTTGGCCCGATTTCGAGGATTCATTCAGGCGGCGGCGACGCTGGTCACCAATATTCACCTGCCAAACTTTGCCAAAGGAAGCATCTATCAAGGCGCGGGAAAAACAGTCTGCGTACCTGGACTTAATTGCTATTCGTGCCCCGCGGCATCGGGTGCGTGCCCCATCGGGTCGTTCCAGTCGGTGGTAGGTTCATCCAAGTTCAACTTTTCTTACTATGTTACCGGCACGCTCATTTTGCTCGGCGTGCTGCTGGGACGTTTTGTATGCGGCTTTCTGTGCCCGTTTGGCTGGCTGCAGGAGCTGCTTCATAAGATTCCCGGCAAAAAGTTCTCCACGAAAAAGCTCAAGCCGCTCACGTACATCAAGTATGTCGTGCTGCTGTTTGCCGTGGTGCTGCTGCCCGTCTTGGTGGTTAACGACGTGGGGATGGGCGATCCGTTCTTTTGTAAGTACATCTGTCCGCAGGGCGTACTCGAGGGCGCCATTCCGCTGGCCATTGCTAATGCCGGCATTCGATCTGCGTTGGGACATCTCTTTACTTGGAAACTTGCCGTTCTCATTGCCGTGGTAGTGCTGAGCGTTTTGTTCTACCGCCCCTTCTGCAAATGGATTTGTCCACTCGGCGCATTCTATGCGCTCATGAATAAGGTGTCCTTGTTGGGGATTCAGGTCGACGCGTGCAAATGCGTCTCGTGCGGCAAGTGTTCAAGGGTTTGTCAGATGGACGTTGATGTGGTCCGGGCGCCCAATCATGCCGAATGTATCCGGTGCGGAAAGTGCATCGGGGCCTGTCCCGTCGATGCCATCAGCTATCGCTATGGCCTGGATGTGTCGGCGGAAAAGCTCCCCTTGACCGCCGATAAAAAGTAAACAAGCTTCGACAAAACGGAGGAATGACTATGAAGCTTTCTAAGATTGCGGCCCTGTTTATGGTGCCGGTATTGGCCTTGTGCCTTGTGGCATGTTCGGCGCCCGGTGGCAATGCGAGCGAATCTGCGAGCTCCGATCCTAAGATTGCAGAACTCACTGCGCAGAAGCCGGCCAATGCCGACGAGGCCGCCGAGCTGTATGCGAAGCTCATGCAGAAGGAGAACGAGATCTTTTCGAGTGATAACGCGCTGTGGGAAAAGGTATTCAATGCGGCAAATAAAGACTCGGCAATGATTGAGGACGGCAGCAATTACGGCGATTTTCTGCTCAAGACCATCGACGGCGCCAAGGATGAGTTTACGGCGGATGAGCTTAAGACGCTCAAGGCCGGTGCGCAGCAGATCAAGGAAATTGAGGACAAGCTCGAGAGCTTGGAGAAGGAGTTCCCCGGCTGTGGAAGCACGCCGAGCGCAGGCGAGAGCGTCGACGCTTCGACCGCTGGCATGACGGCTGGTGCCAATGCTTCGAGCGAGGCGACGAAGTTCCCCAGCTTTACGGGCAAGGATCTGGATGGCAACGACGTGAACAGCGACGAGCTGTTCTCTAAGAACAAGGTCACCGTCATGAACTTCTGGTTCACCACTTGCAAGCCGTGCGTGGGCGAGTTGGGCGACCTTGAGGACCTGAATAAGGAGCTTGCCAAGAAGGGCGGCCAGGTCGTGGGCGTCAATTCCTTTACGCTCGATGGCAACAAGGGCGAGATTGCAGATGCCAAGGACGTGCTGAGCAAGAAGGGCGTGACATATAAGAACATCTGGTTCAAGTCGGATAGCGAGGCCGGTAAGTTCACGTCAAATTTGTTCTCGTTCCCGACAACGTATGTCATCGATCAGAATGGCAACATCGTAGGGGATCCAATCGTGGGGGCCATCAGCTCCGCTGAGCAGCGCGCAGCACTCAACAAGCTTATCGACCAGGCGATTGCAAATAGCGAGCAGTAGAAAACGCGTAAAGCATCGCGAGGATCGTGTGTCGCTGTGCAAAGTAGTCCGCCACCTTTCAAGATAAGCTCCACCATATAGAGGTCCCGCTCGGGACCTCTTTTTTGGGCGCCGCCCCGTTCGTTTTTTGATGCGGTTCCCTACATTCCTCACTGGCACCGGCAGAAAATGGGGATAGAGTAGGACAAACGCGTCGAATACGAACGGCGGAGGAGAGCGGGCAGGGTGCCTGCGCAGGAGAGGTTGCCGTCTATGCTGGAGCTCAAAGGTATTTGCAAAAGGTACGTTACGCAGTCGTTTACGCAGGTGGCACTCGACAGCGTAAGCCTGTCTTTTCGCGATAACGAGTTCGTGGCCATTCTGGGTCCCTCGGGCTCGGGTAAAACCACGATGCTCAATGTTATCGGTGGGCTTGATCATTTCGATTCCGGCGACCTGCTGATCGACGGCATCTCGACCAAGGACTTTCACGATCGCGATTGGGATGCCTATCGCAACAACCGCATCGGCTTTGTGTTCCAGAGCTATAACCTCATTCCGCATCAGACCATTTTGGAAAACGTGGAGCTGGCGCTCACGCTCTCGGGCGTGGGACATGCCGAACGCCGCCAGCGTGCGCGCGAGGCGTTGGAGAAAGTCGGCCTGGGCGAGCACGTTAACAAGCGCCCGAGCCAACTTTCGGGCGGGCAGATGCAGCGTGTGGCCATCGCCCGTGCGCTGATCAACGATCCCGAGATTGTGCTGGCAGACGAGCCGACCGGCGCCCTGGACTCAACGACATCCGTACAGGTCATGGATCTGCTCAAGGATGTGGCGCGCGACCGTTTGGTTATTATGGTCACGCACAATCCCGAGCTGGCGTACCAATACGCCACGCGCATCGTCAACCTGGCGGACGGCAGGATCACCGACGATTCCGATCCTTTCGATGTCGCTGACGCCACGCGCCGCGAAGCCAAGCCTACGCGCAAAACCTCGATGAGCTTTGTGACGGCGCTGGGGCTTTCTGCTCGAAACCTCATGACCAAGAAAGGCCGTACGGCCATGACGGCCTTTGCGGGCTCGATTGGCATTATCGGTATCGCGGCGATTCTGGCGCTGTCCAACGGCGTAAACGGCTACATCAAGAAGGTCGAGGAGGATACGCTCTCGAGTTACCCACTTACCATTTCCAAGCAGGATTACGACCTGTCGTCCATGATGGGCGGGCGGGGGGCTGCGGATGATGGGGCGTCCAACGGCGAGGATTCGTCCGACGACAGCGCCGGCGGCAAGGCTAAGGGAACCGATAAGATCCCCGTGGTTACGGCCGTAAAGGACATGTTTGCAAGCGTTAAGTCCAACGACATGACGAGCTTTAAGGCATGGCTCGATGCCGGTGGCGACGGCATCGATAAAGAGGTCAACGCCATTCAGTACGGCTACGGTGTATCGCCGGTTGTCTATCGTGCCGGCAAGGGCGATGAGAAGCCTGTCCGGCTGGTGCCCAACGCCATGACCGAGGCCATGAGCGGAGGTGCGAGTTCGGCGGCAACGGTGAGCATGGAATCTATGGGAACCTCGGTCTTTAACGAGATGATTGACGACCAGAGCCTGCTCGACAGCCAGTACGATGTCGTCGCCGGTCACTGGCCCACGTCCGCCAACGAAGCCGTGATGGTGCTTTCGAGCCGCGGTACGGTGGGCGACTACACGCTCTACAGCATCGGTGCGCTGGATATCAATGAGCTCAACGATCTGGTAAACAGCGCTATGGCGGCTGACGGTGGGGTCGAAACGCCCGAGACCGGCACCGACTTTACCTACGACGATGCGCTGTCCACGACGTTTAAGGTGCTGTCGCCGGCCGATGCGTATCGCAAAAACGAAGAGACCGGCATATGGACCGACATGTCTGGCGACGCCGACTTTATGGCTGCCAAGGTTGCCGACGGTATCGACGTGCACATTGTGGGCGTGGTGCGACCTAACGAGACGGCCAATGCGAGTGCGTTGTCTCCGGGCATTGCCTATACGCATGCGCTGACTCGCCGGCTTATGGAGCGCGCCGCCGATTCGCAGATTGTGCAAGAGCAGCTTGCGCATCCCGAGACGGATGTCTTTACGGGCAAGTCTTTCGATGAGTTGCAGGGCGAGGCCAAGCAAGGCGTGGATCTGGGCAGCATGTTTAGTGTGGACGAGGCGGCGCTCAAGAGCGCGTTCTCGTTCGATGCGTCTGCGCTCTCGGGTGTTGCCGGCGGTATGGACCTGTCGGGTCTTGATTTGTCCGGGCTGGATATTGACCTTTCGGGCGTTGGTAAGGACATCGACTTCAGCGACATCATGGCCAAAGCGCCGGCCCCAGATTTCTCGGGTATCTTTGACGGTCTGGAACTCACGCCCGAGCAAATGCAGCAGGTGGGAACGCTAGCCAACCAGCTGTTTGAGGGCTTTTTGCAGTCTGATCAGTTTAAGGCGCTGACACCCGATGATCTTAAGGACGCGTCAAAGCTTGCCGCCGCGTTCTCGGCGTATCTTGAGAATGATGCGGCAGCCCAGCAAATCCTGGCCCAGCTCAAAGCGCTCGGCGGCGATGCCCTGGCCGAGCGCCTGCAGCAGGCGATGACCGACTATGTGCAAAAGCAGCTGGTTCCGTATCTGCAACAGGCAATGGACCAGGTGACCAAGACAATCAGCGACCAGATAGCGACAACGGTATCGTCCCAGCTTAAAGCAGGCGCGGCAGGGCTCATGGGTCAGATGGCGACGCAGATGTCTTCGAGTTTTGCCAACCTGGCGAGCGCCATGCACGTGGATGGGAGTGCCTTTGCTCGTGCCATCCACTTCAACATGGACGCCGAGGACCTGAGCTCGCTCATGATGAGCTATGCGAAGGCGTCGAAACTCACCTACGACAACAACCTGACCACGCTGGGCTATGCAGACGAGGCAGACCCCATCTCGGTCAAGATTTTCCCGCGTGACTTTGAGGCCAAGGAGCGCGTGCTCGATCACATCGATGCGTACAACAAGCAGGTCAAAGCCGCCGGCCACGACGAACAAGCCATCTCGTACACCGACTACATGGGCATCATCATGGGTTCGGTGACCGACATCGTGAACACCATCAGCTTGGTGCTCATCGCATTCGTGAGTATCAGCCTGGTGGTGAGCTCCATCATGATCGGCATCATCACCTACATCAGCGTGCTGGAGCGCAAAAAGGAGATTGGCATCCTACGAGCGATCGGCGCGTCAAAGCGCAACGTGGCCAACGTGTTTAACGCCGAGACCTTTATCGAGGGCCTCATCGCCGGCGTCTTTGCCATTGTCGTTGTGATGGCCGTGAGCTTTCCGGTTAATGCCTGGGCGCTTGCTGCCAAACAGGTGCCCAATCTGATGAGCCTGCCCGTGCAGGATGCGCTGGTGCTCATTGCAATTTCGGTGTTACTGACGGTCGTTGCCGGCCTGCTGCCCGCCCGCAGCGCGTCCAGGAAGGATCCCGTGGAGGCCCTGCGCTCTGAATAATGTGACAAGGGACGGTCCCTTTGTCACATTGAGCGGCTTGTGAATTCGAGGTCTAATACTTTTCCGAGAAGTGAACGAGTCAAAATGGACCCCCGAAGCGTCGACATTTTTGAGATGCAATTTCCTGCGGTTTTGCCAGCCAAATCCTGCGGGTTTGACGTCTAAA
>CABSAN010000053.1 GCA_902475785.1 uncultured Collinsella sp. | reverse complement strand
GAGATGCAATTTCCTGCGGTTTTGCCAGCCAAATCCTGCGGGTTTGACGTCTAAAAATGTCGATGCTTCGGGGGTCCAAAAACGGTCGTTCACTTCTTGGAAAAGTATTAGACCTCGAGATATAGACGACGTTTGCGAGCGGCAATTAGAGCGTAAGCCTTTAGTTCTTCTTTGCAGAGAGCATGAGCCTAATTTCCGGATGGGTGTATTCGTCGAACTCTTCCTTGGGCTCGGTGTCAAAGGTGTAGTACGACTTGATAGATTCGTCCTCCGTCTTGATGCTGATTTCTTCATATAGGGATCCGGCTAAAAATGCCTGTTTAAATTCATCCGACAGGCTGCATGGCGTGAGGAGGTCCGGTGCGGCAACGGAAATGTCCAACCCGTTGAGCGGGGCGCAGAGCGTCGCGATATCCTGCTCGGCGCGGGCGAGGTTGTCTGCAGGGCTTGCCTCGGGGTCGATCTGACTGGTGTAATCGACGTCCGTGAGCATGCCGTCTGCATCAAAAGAAAGGTAGACATAGACTGCTTGAGCGCCGAGGTCATTATCGCGCAGATAGCCGATAATGCGGTAGCCGTAGTCGTGATACGACTCGTACGGGTCGTCTGCGGCGACGCGTTCGCACACGGGCTCCAAGGCATCCTGCGCGATGGCGAGCTGCTCGGCGGCTGCAGCCTTTCTTGCCTGAAGCTCGTTATTTCCCTGGACAAACTGCGGGATGTAGACGCCAAGCAGCACAATGACGGGCAACACCGCGAGAGCCATGATCTGCTTCTTGACGCTTGGAATCGTCACGCCGTATGCGTTTGCCATGGCCTCGGCATTGCTCGAGGTTTCGGCTAGCACGTCTGCCGCCGTGGCGACTGCCCCTACGGCGCCGGCGACCTCGGCGGCACCGCCCAGGTTGCGCGCGAGATCGTTATCGCTGTTCTTGAGCAGGCGGCCGGCAGCTTGCGTGGCAAGCACGCCGGCGACCTCCGCGGAACGGTCCTTGTTGGTCTGGGCTACCGCGAGCCTGCTCTGCAGCTCCTTCCACTGTTTGCCCTGCATTCCAAAGCGCGGCGCAAGAGCGCAATAGCAAAAGATGGCGAGTTCGATAACGGTGAGTGCGATGGCGGTATATATGCCCGCGGGTTGGAATTCCTTTTGGTGGAACGCGATATCGTTGATCATTTGGAGCGGCAACATCAACAGGCATGCTACGAACGACATGATGAGTGCGGTCGCTGCGATCTTGGGGTACATGCAGTACCGCTGGATGCGTTTCTTTTCTCGTTCGGTGAGCTGCTGCATGGGGGCCTCGACTCTCATCGTTTTTGGGCGATGCGCACACGCTCTTGAGTATAGATGAGTGGAGGGTGTCTGTTGTTCAGGCATAGCGGTTAACAGCATGCTGTTGGTGATCGTTTGATCGCGAACGTCGTCTTTTGGAGCATGAAGCCGCTGCCGAGGGACGAATAACGAGCAAAGGGGGCCGCCATGGGGCGGCCCCCTTTGCTGTTTGTGGGCATCGGCAAATCGAAGGTGAATGGTTTCCCGAGAAGTGAACGACCTAATTTGAACCCGCGAAGCACCCACGTTTTTCGACGCTAAAACCGCAGGATTTGAGTGATAAAACCGCAGGAATTGGCCTTCCAAAAGTGTCGATGCTTCGGGGGTCCAATTTTACTCGTTCACTTCTCGAAAAACCATTCACCTCGTTTTGCTGGGACGGTTGGAGAGGCGGTTGGTGCCGGGTGGCCACCTCTGTTTTGGGTGGATTGTCGACTTGGATCCCCGAGGCACCGTGCCGCTCGTCGTCCATAGGCTCGAGCTGTCCGTTGCTCGCATCCTTGCCGAGGCAGTCGAAGGTCACATGACTAAATCAACCGTTGGCGGTGATGCCGTTCTCGTGGGCTTCATTTTTCCATGGCATTTTCCCGTCGATTTGTCGGTCTTTGCCGCGTTAGAGGTACCTTGCCGCGAGCTTCTCGAGTTCGGTGTCGCTTACGTTGTTGAGGACGCCGCCGTCAACGATCTTTGCGCCCGGAGCGCTTGCTCTAAGGATCGACGCCGTCTTGCCCATTCCGCTCCCGCCCGAGGTGGCAAACAGGACGATTGTTTTGCCTGTCAGGTCGTAAGACTCGAGGAATGTGTTGACAATCGCCGGTGCCACGTACCACCAGATGGGAAATCCCAAAAAGATGGTGTCGTAGTCTTCGATACACTCGACCCTGGAGGTTATGGCAGGACGGCAGGAGGGGTCGGCTGCCTCGAGTGTGCTGCGGCTCTGTTTGTCGCGCCAGTCGAGGTCGGCGCTTGTGTATGGATTGGCAGGCACAATGGCGAACAGATCTCCGTCCGCCACGCGAGCCAAGCGAGTGGCAACGTTCTTTGTGGTACCCGTTGCGCTGAAATATGTTACAAGTGTCTTAGCCAATGGAGTTCCTTTCGTTGCTGTGGTTTGGACCTTATGCTGAGGTGCATTTGGCGCTTTCTCTTGACCGCGATGCCGTGCGGTTTGTCCTGCATTCGGTTGATGCGTTACGTAGCCGGTAGATAAGATAGTCAAGGCGTTCGAGCTTCTGCTGCCCCGAGTGAATATCATCGAGCAACTCGCGGCGATGTCGTTTTAGCAGGCAAATGCGCGCGCAGTCGCTGGCGGCCGAGCCGTACAGCTCGATAAGCTCTTCGCTGCAGCCGGCATCGTGTAGGCCATCGATGATGTTGTCGTCCATGTCGTCACTTTGTGGTTTTGACTTTGGCTTTGGTGCTACCGGCAAGCGGCTTTTCGCCGGGACGGGCTTTGGGACCAACGAGCGTGTGCGGTTGATAGGGCTCTTCGAGGAAGTCAATCTCGGCGGGGGAGAGCGTTATGTCGAGCGCGGCCACGGCGTCATCGACGCGCTCGGGCTTGGAGCAACCCACGATGGGCGCCTCGACGCCACGCGCCCAGTGCCATGCCAGCGCAATCTGCGGCATCGGCACGTCGTGATCGGCGGCAACCTTGGCCACGCGCTCAACGATGGGCATGTCGATGGCACGGTCATGGTCATACTTGCTGGCCATGGTCATGTCGGTGGTGCCACGCATGCTCGAGCTTTCCCATGTGGGGCGGCAGAGGTGTCCCGACGCCATGGGGCTGTATGGCGTAAGGGCCATGTCGAACTGGCGGCACACCGGAATCATCTCCCGCTCGTCCTCTCGGTACAGCAGATTGTAGTGGCACTGCATGCTCGTAAAGGGCGTCCATCCATGGTCGCGTGCGACGATCTGCAGGTTGTGCAGCTGATAGGCATACATGGCGCTGGCGCCGAGTGCGCGAACCTTGCCCTCGCGCACCAAGTCGTTGAGCGCCTCCATGGTCTCTTCCATGGGAACGTCGTAATCAAAGCGGTGGATGATGTAGAGGTCTAGGTAATCGGTGCCCAAGCGCTTGAGCGAGCCTTCGATCTCGCGTTTGATGGCGTCGGCGGAAAGGCCGCCTTCGTTGAAGTGAACCTTGCTGGCTAGCACGACGCTCTCGCGAGCGATACCCAGATTGCGCAGGGCGGCGCCTATGTACTCTTCGCTCGTGCCAAAGCTGTAGCAGTTCGCGGTATCGATAAAGTTGATTCCGGTGTCGAGTGCGCGTTTGATGACGGCGCGTGTGTCGTCGGGTCCGATGGTCCACTGATGAAAGTCGGGGCTGGGTTCGCCAAAGCTCATGCCTCCCAGGCAGAGTTTAGAAACTTTGATGCCGGAATGGCCAAGGGTTGTGTACTGCATGCCGTTCTCCTTGTTCTTGAGGGGATGGCTATAGCGTACGTTGATAGGTTGATAATGTATATTGCCTATATCAACTAGCTAGGTATACGGAATACATATGTGAAACGAAACGGACCGAATGGGGTTCTCCGTTGTGCACGAAGGAGCAAGCATGGAGCTGCGAACGCTGCGTTATTTTCTTGCTGTGGCCCGCGAGGAAAACATGACCGAAGCGGCAAATGTGCTGCACGTGACACAGCCTACGCTGTCACGTCAGATTGCCGATCTTGAGCGCGAGCTGGGTGTGGAGCTGTTCGAGCGCACCAATCGATCGTGCGTGCTCACGAGCGATGGCATGCGCCTGCGCCAGCGCGCCGAGGAGATCGTCTTGCTGGTGGAACAGACCGAGCAAGAGTTGGCTGATCGGGAGCTCGGCATTGCGGGCGTTATCCGCATTGGCGCCGGCGAAACCAAATCGATGCGGAGGGTGCTCGATGCTTTTACAGAGCTGCGTCGGGCTTATCCCGGAGTGACGATTGAGCTCTATACCGGTAACGCCGATGCAGTGGAGGAACGCTTGGAGCGTGGCCTGCTCGACTTTGCGTTGTTGCTGGAACCCGTTAACGTCGAGAAATACGAATGGATTCGCATGCCCGAGGCGGATCGAGTTGGTGCCGTTGTCGCCGCGAGCGGTTCATGGGGTGGCCGGGACGTGCTGACGCCTGCGGACGTGGCGAATATGCCGCTGCTGGTGAGTTCGCGCACCACGAATCGAGCGCTGGACCTAGAAGCGTGGTCGAGTGGCGTCCTCAGTGTCGACGAGCTCAACATCGTGGGGCATTTCGATCTTATCGGCAACGCGTCGCATCTGGTGCGTTCGGGCGCCGCGTGTGCGGTTAGCGTTGGAAGCTTGCTGCAGATAGATGAATGTAGCGACCTGCGTTTTGTCCCATTTGAGCCGCCGCTTACCATTGCGTCGTATCTGGTGTGGAAAAAATATCGCCTGCGTTCCCGCGCCTGCGAAGAGTTTCTGAACCGCTTGAATAGTATGTGATGAAGGGGCAGCCCCTTTGCCGCATTGATCTGAGAGTAGATGTTGATGATTCTATCGTTGGCCCCCATGGAGGGGATTACCGGGCATGTGTTCCGTCGCGTGCATGCGGAGTGCTTTGGCGCGCTCGATTGTTATTACACGCCGTTTTTGCCGCCGCCGCGGGTGGGAAACCGCTTTGGCGGCAAGGCGCTTAAGGAGATCGATCCTGCCAACAACCAGGGGCTCAACGTAGTGCCTCAGCTGATGTCCAAGAACGCGGACGAGTTTGTATGGGCGGCACAGGTGCTCGCCGACATGGGCTACCGCGAGGTCAATCTCAACCTTGGCTGCCCCTCGGGGACGGTTGTTGCCAAGGGCAAAGGATCGGGCTTTTTGCGCAACTTGGACGAGCTTGAGGTGTTCTTGAGTGACGTGTGTGAGCGCTCTCCGCTGCCGGTATCGGTCAAGACCAGGTTGGGGTTGGAGAGCGACGACGAATACGAGCGCGTACTCGATCTATATTGCCGCATGCCGCTGGCAGAGCTGATCGTGCATCCGCGCGTGCAGAAGGACCGTTATGCGGGCTCGCCGCGCAAAGAGTTTTATGGCGAGACGCTGGATCGTGCGCCGTTCCCGGTCGCCTACAACGGCGATATTTTTGATCTTGAGGATATGGACGCGCTGGTGGAGGCCTATCCCGGCACGCGCCATGTGATGTTGGGGCGTGGCCTGCTCGCGAATCCCGCTCTGGCTCGCATGGTCAACGGCGGCCTTGCTGCCACGGCAGCCGAACTGCAGCGTTTCCACGACACGCTGTTTGCGGCCTATGCAGAAGAGATTGGCGGTAACGCGGTCTTTCGTATGAAGGAGTGGTGGTTCTACGCCAAGTGCGCTTTCGCCGACCCCACTACCGTTCACAAGCTCGTACGTAAGACCAAAAAGGTCGACGAATACCGCGCCGTCGTCGAGCGCGTTTTTCGCGAACAGCCGCTTGCGCCCATAGCCCGCTTCCACGGCTAGCTAGTCATTTGGGACGTTCTTTAACGACTAGTCATTTAAGAACGTCCCCAATGACTACCTCTGCAAAAGCTGTACGTCAGCATCCAAAGATGTCGAAAAATGTCGACTTTGGATGCTGGTGTACATGTTTGGGTGTGGTGGGTAACTAGGCAATCATTGCATCAAGCGTGATGAGCTCCCTGAGTCGCTCCGTGCGTGTTTGCCCATGGCGCTTTGCTTTTGCGTCAAAGGCTTCAAGGACCGATTCACCCACACGTGCGGATAAAACAACGCTTGGCTCGTCAGAAATCGGCGGCCTTCCCAGCTTGATGGTGCGACCCTTCGGCCACTCATCTTTTTCGTATGCCTCCGCGGCCTTTTCCAACTCTCCGGGGGCAAATCCGATCATCTTTTCGAGTTGCTTAGCGTCCATAGCGCCTCCTATCGATCGGCATAATGTCGAGCACAGGTCAACGGATACTCTTTTTGTATATAGTTTTGTAGACAAAAATACAAACAGTTTATCAGGCTAATTAGCTTGTTTTGACCCGCGTGTTCGATAGGAAATGAGCATTGACGGCTTCGATACTCCTTTGCTTTTCAGCCTGGAATTTGGATGCTCATTGAACTTCCGGAGGGGAGCGCTTTATTAAGCTATCGAGATTCTGGGCAGGAGCTCTCACTGGCCTTCGATAATGGGACCAGCTTAATTCGCGACACAGTGTGTCGCGAATGGGAGTAGTCGTTAGGTGTCCTTCAATGGCTAGTCATATAAGAACGTCCAAGTGCCGGATTATGTCATTTAGTGCCGTCCTCAGCGGCTATTCTGGAGGGTCGTGGTCAAAAAAGGGCAAATATGAGTACTGTTGCCATTATAGTTGCATTTATTTTGCTATAAATAGTAGCTCCTGATGAGATTTGTTCCCATTAGGAGCTACTTTTATTAAACATATGAGGAGAAATAGCCTCGTCTACGGACGTATGGAACGTTGAATAGTTCCTGAAGTGATCAAAATCGCTGCTACTAAACAGGTAGCAGTACTCATATTTGCCCTTTTTTGACCACAGCCCTCTCGGAAGCCCTTTCCAGAGGCGTCAAACAGCCATAATCCAAAGGTCGCCTCAAACAATTAGCCGGTTAAGAGCGTCCATGACTTCCTCTGCAAAAAACTGTACACCAGCATCCAAAGATGTCGAAAAATGTCGACTTTGGATGTTGGTGTACATGTTTAGGCCGTATGGGGTGGGGCCTTGGACGGACGGGATGCGCGTACTAGAGCAGGTTCTTCTGTACCCATGCGATGATGTCGCTCGATTCGTAGAGCGGCTTTCCGTCGATGAATAGGCAGGGAACCTGGCGTTTTCCGCCGACGGCGATGAGTGTCTGCTCGGCATCGGAATCGGTCGAGATATTGCGCTCGGGGATGGTCGCACCGTTATCGGCAAGGAATCGCTTGACCTTTATGCAATACGGGCAGCCGGTCATAACGTAGAGCACGAGCTCGTGATTAGTAGCCATAGGTCTCCAATCGGTTGAGGTTTTGAGTGAAATACCCAAAGCCGCCGCGGTCTATGCGCGGGCCAGTGACGACTCGATGGCCTGGACCAGAAACGCCGTGGCTCCGGTGCCGCAGGGCTTGTCGTAGTAGTCGATAAAGCGCTGGTCGGCAAGATAGCCGTGGGCGAGGCCCAGATACGCTTCGTTCTGGGGTTCGCGTCCCCAGTTGAGACCAATCCAACGACGATGCATCGCGACAAGCTTGCGAGCCTCGCTTCCGTCCGCATCGCCGTCACCCATGGCAATCGAGAGCTGACCCAGAATTGCGCGTTCAAGTTCTTTCATGTCATTCCATGTCTCGGGATCCATGTCCAGTAACGTTTCGTTTGCTGCATCGATAGCCTCATCGCCATAGCGCGCCCGGGCTTCGGCACCGTAGCGCTCCTCGTTTTCCTGCACGGTGCGCCAGCGCTCCAGTTGCGGCAGGACGGCGCCCATGAGCGAGACGGCTTCGTCGAGCGACATGCCGGTGTTTTGCGCCAGCCGCGGGGCACAATCCTCGATCATCGCCTCCATCGTGGTCTCGTAGGTGTACTTGCCGTGGTCGTAGCACCACTTGCAGTAATGGTCGGTCGTGGCGCCCGTGGCATCGGTGCCGCAGTCGTCGGGTGTGAGCATCATGCCGCAGCTCTGGCAATAGTGCTCGGGCATTTCGAGCAGGTGGGACAGGGGCTCGCCGGTTACGGCGGCAATGAGCTTCATCATGTCGATGCCCGGGGTGACCTCGCCGCGTTCCCAACGGCTGACGGCTTGGCGTGTGACGAAGAGCTTGGCGGCGAGCTGCTCTTGGGTAAGGTGATGGGCGCGACGGATGGCAATGAGCTTTTCTGCAAAGGCCATAGCGGCTCCTTTCTGCTGGTTGATGGCTTAAGCATACGCGGCGGCAGGCGCCCTTCCAAGCAACCGTTGGTTGCACGACTGCGGACCGCGGCGAAGAATTGCGCGCAACGTCCCACGCCTCCATGCCGTACAATGACCGGCATGGAACCTATCGCACACATACATACCGACCTGCCGCAGAAGTTCGGCATTCCGCGCAACAGCTTTTTGGCGCCCCATCTGCAGGGGCGCATCGTTTTTGAGCCGGAATTTGCCTCCAATGCAGCAGTTGAGGGCCTGGACTCCTTCTCTCACCTATGGCTGCTGTGGCGCTTCGAAAACGGAACGCCCGGCGGCACGGCAAACGACATAGCTGCCGATGCCAAGTCGCAGGACAGGTCCGGCACCAACGCAAAATGGTCGAAAACCGTGCGCCCGCCTCGTCTGGGTGGAGCCGAGCGCGTGGGCGTGTTTGCCACGCGCAGTCCGTTTCGCCCGAATCCCATTGGGCTTACCTGCGTCAAGCTCGACCGCGTGGAGCTTACCGACGATGGCCCCATCATTCATGTGCTGGGGGCCGACCTGCGTGACGGCACGCCCATCTACGACATTAAGCCCTACATTCCGTTTGCGGACTGCCACCCGGATGCAACGGGCGGCTGGATTGAGGATGCTCCGTGGCAAGAGCTCGATGTTGAGTTCCCGCAAGCGCTTCAAGACATGGTCCCGCCCGCAAAGCTCCCCGGTCTGGTCGAGGTCCTTCGCCAAGATCCGCGCCGCGCGGGCAGCAAACACGAGCCAAACCGCGTCTATCACCTGGCCTTCGCCGGGCTCGACGTATCTTTTACGGTCGACGAAACCCAGCTAACCGTAGTCGCCGTCAACGACGCGCAAGACTAACCAGCCATTCGTCCGCACCCGTCAAATTAAGCGCCAAACCCCATGCCAAAACCGCCCACGCTGGTGGACAATAACGCCTACCAAAACAATCCACTTCGCACGGGAGTTCAGCATGAAATACGACTTTAGCTCGCTTATCGACCGCCACGGCATGGACTCCATCGCCGTTGACTCTTGGGGTGAGATCCCCGGTATGGCTCCGAACGCACCCGACGAGGGCTTCGACCGCATTCCCATGTGGGTGGCCGACATGAATTTTGCCACGGTGCCCACGGTCCAGGAACACATCATTCAGCGTGCCCAGCACCCCATGTTTGGTTATTTCAATCCGCGCGCCGAGTACTTCGACCGCATCATCGAATGGCAGAGCCGCCGCAATGGCGTCGAGGGCCTGGCACCTGAGCATATCGGCTACGAAAACGGCGTGCTGGGCGGCGTCGTGTCGACGTTGCGCGCGTATGTCCAGCCGGGCGATGCGGTGCTGGTCCACAGCCCCACCTACATCGGCTTTACCAAGTCCATCGAGGCCGCGGGCTATCGCATTGTCCACAGCCCGCTTAAACTCGACGACCAGGGCGTGTGGCGCATGGACTTTGAGGACATGGAGTGCAAGCTCGTCCAAGACCACATCCATGCTGCGGTGTTCTGCTCGCCGCACAATCCCTGCGGCCGCGTATGGGAGCGCGATGAGATCGAGCGTGCCATGGACATTTATCGCCAGCACGATTGCGTGGTGATCTCGGACGAGATTTGGTCCGATATCATCCTGCCGGGGCACAAGCACATCCCGACGCAGTCGGTGAGCGAGGATGCCCGCATGCGCACGGTTGCCCTCTACGCGCCCAGCAAGACGTTTAACCTGGCAGGTCTGGTCGGCAGCTACCACATCATCTACAACGAGACGCTGCGCGACCGCGTGTGCGCCGTGTCCAACAAGACACACTACAACGAGATGAACGTCCTCTCCATGCATGCGCTTATCGGTGCCTACCAGCCGCAGGGCTACGAGTGGGTGGACGAGCTCAACCAGGTGCTTGCCGGCAATATCGAGTACTTCTGTAATTACGTGGACGAGCATTTTGAGGGCGTGTCCTATTCGCGTCCGCAGGGCACGTACATGGTGTTTCTGGACTGCACCGAGTGGTGCCGCGAGCATGGCCGCGATATTCAGTGGTTGCTCGACGAGGGGGCGCGCGTGGGCGTGGGGTATCAGGACGGCCGCCCGTTCCACGGACCCTGCCACATTCGCGTGAATCTGGCGCTGCCGCTTTCGCGCGTAAGGGAAGCGTGCGACCGCTTGGACCGCTACGTTTTTAATGCACGGTAAGTGAGCACTGCATGCGGGGCCTTCTGCCAAGCCGGCTGGAAGGTCCCGCATGGTAAAACGTCTGTAACCATTGGGCGCTCGAGTGGTTTTGTTTGCTATTATTTTTGACCATTTCAGTCTGTGAATAGGATCTTCTGGAGCTCGATGAAAAGACCCCGCCGCTCGGTTGCCATATCGTTGTTTGTCGCGCTTGCGGTAGCGTGCACCTTTGTCGTAGCGATGGCCGGCTGTTCCGGGTCGAATGGCGGGGCCTCGACGTCTGCATTAGAAGGTCTGGACGCCTCGCAGGTCAAGGACGACAATCTTAAGACGCTCAGCGTCGGCAGCGACCTCTATCCACCGTTTGTGTATACCGACGAGTACGGCGACATTGTTGGCCTGGATGTTGAGATATTGACCGAGGCTTTGGCCCGCATTGGTTATAAGCCAAAATACCAGCTGATCGACTGGGAAAAGAAGAAAGAGCTGCTGGCGAGCGGCGAGCTCGATTGTGTCATGGGCAGCTTTAGCATGACGGGTCGCGAAAACGAGTATCGTTGGGCCGGCCCGTACCTTGCGAGCCGCCAGGTGGTCGCGGTCGATCCCCAGAGCGATATCTACACACTTGCCGATCTTGAGGATAAGATCGTGGCGGTTCAGTCCACCACCAAGCCCGAGGGCATTTTGCTCAATCGCACAAATGAAAACGTTCCGCAGATCAAGGAACTCTACTGCTTTTCGGACCGTTCATGCCTGAACCCGGCGCTCGTCGAGGGCCTGGTCGACGCCATTGCCGCGCATGAGTCCTTGCTGCTCACCTACGAAAAAGACTATGGCGTAACGTATCGCATTTTGGATGAGCCGCTGCTAGAGGTTGGTTTGGGCACGCTTTCGATATCAACGATACGCGCGGCATCGACGTTAAGCTCACTCATGCCTATCAAGAAATGCTTGCCGATGGCACCATGGAACGTCTGGTGTCAAAGTACTTTGATGACCCTTCGCCATTTTTGAATATGGAGGGCCTGTCATGATCGATGCGCCTGACCACGCCGTAGAGGAGCGGGGCAATCGTTCGGCAGGGGCATGGCTCCTTGTCGCTCTGCTGGGGATAGTGCTCTCGGTTGCTGCCGGCATGATGAGCTACGGTTACATGACGGCCCAAGCCGAGCAGCGCTTTGCCGACGTTGTCGATTACGTGGCGACGCAGAGCCTTTCCTACGATGCATTCAACAGCGCCTATACGACCAAAAACCTGATTCGCGTTATGGAGATCGCCGGAGAGGCTGCCCGCGATATGGAGCGCGACGGTTCGGTGGATAACACAAGGCTGGAGCTATATGCCGACCAGTTCAACGTGAGCGCACTGATCGTGACGGACGCATCGGGCAATTTGGTGTCTGAGTCCTCGACGGATGGCGTGGGCTACGAGTCGCTTGCTACGTATCTCAAGGAAGCACCCGTGCTGGAGGTGGCAACTCATCCGCTTAAGTCCTATACCGCCCGCATCACGCTTGCGGATGATTCGGTCGCAGACATTGGCTGCGTGACTCGGCAGGATGGCGAGGGCATCGTTATCGCGGTAAGGCATCAGAGCGCGAAGGCGGTTGCAAGCAATACACTCAAACTGCAGAGTTTGCTCGAAGGCTATGAAACCATCGATAGCGGCAATATCGTGATCGAAAGCGACGGCAAGGTCGTTGCGACCAATGCCGTTGAACCCACTGTATTGGGCGTATTCGATCTGCCTGCGACGGACGTCTTCATTGTCGACGGTATTAAGGATCGATGCCTGGCCGGTAAGGTCAAATTGATTAACGCCGACGGCGAGTGGTATTTGGGCACATTTGGAAAAGCGCACAAATTCTATGTGTACACCTATGCTCCGGCGCGGCGTTACTTCGAGGTCGTCGCGGCTGTTGCTGCCGGCGTGCTGGCGCTCTACAGCGGTTTTATAGCCGTTGTTGTGATGGTGCGTCGCCGCGCTGATCGCCGACGTTTGACGGACTTGCTGCAGCAGGAGCGCGACTATGGCGACAAGCTGGCAAAGGCGGCGCGTGAGGCCTCGTCTGCCAACTCGGCAAAGACGGAGTTTCTGCGCCGCATGAGCCATGATCTGCGCACGCCTATCAACGGCATTCGCGGCATGGTCGAGGTTGGCGATGCCAATGCGGACGATTTGCAAAAGCAGACTGAGTGCCGCTCGAAAATCTGGACGGCATCGGGACTGCTGCTCGACCTTGCCAACGAGGCACTCGATATGAGTCGCCTGGAGAGCGGGCAGGTCGACCTGGACCTCGTACCCACAAATTTGGTGGCACTCAACTGTGAAGTGCGCGATATTCTGGAGCGCCAGGCCGAGGAGCGTCTGGTGACAATTATCTGCGACCAGCAGACCCTTAATCATCCCTATGCTCGGGTGAGCGTGACGCACCTCAAGCGCTTGTTGCTCAATATTGCTGGCAATGCCGTCAAGTACAACCGCCAGGGCGGCTATGTTCGCCTGGTGTGCCGCGAGGTGGAGCCAGCGGATGGCGCCCCCGTCTATGAATACACGATCGCCGACAACGGTATTGGCATGAGCGAGGAGTTCCAACAGCACCTCTACGAGCCGTTTTGCCGCGAGGAGCAACAGGTGGAAGGCGCCTCATCGGGAACTGGCCTGGGCGCGCCTATCGCAAAACAGTTAGTCGAGCTTATGGGCGGAACCATGAGCTTTACGAGCGTCTTGGGGCAGGGGACGACGTTTACCATCCGCCTGCCGTTCGAGAAATGCAAGCGTTCCGAGATTCCTCAGGCAGTGCGCGTGGATGCGGGCGATGGCGATGCGCTCCAGGGCTTGCGCGTTTTGCTCGTAGAGGATAACGATCTGAATGCCGAGATCGCGCAGTTTACGCTCAGCCGTGCCGGTGCCGTCGTGACGCATGCCAAGGATGGCGAGTCTGCCGTTGAGGCGTTTGCCGCGAGCGCACCGCACGAGTACGACGTGGTGTTGATGGACATCATGATGCCTGGCATCGATGGCCTTGAGGCCACGCGTCGGATTCGAGCACTCGATCGCGAGGATGCCGCGACCACGCCGATTATCGCCGTGAGTGCCAACGCCTTTGCCGACGACCGCAGACTTTCGCGCGAGGCGGGCATGGACGCGCACCTGAGTAAACCCGTGAGCTCGCAGGAGCTCGTTGAGGCGCTTGCGCACATAGCTGCCGACGCTTCATAAGCATATGGCCCGGTTCCAAGGTGGGTTGGAACCGGGCCATATTGCTATTTGTGAGTTTTGCTTTTGAGGCTTACTTTTCTTGAATCTGCTTGCCGCAGAGATGCTCAATCGTAATCTCGTAGAGTTGGACGCCCTTAATGTCTTTGGCGATTTCCTCCTCGACTTCTTCGGCAGAAGGGTAGTACTTAAGCGCGAGCTGGCGGACTTTGTCCTCGATAAACGCGGGTGCCTCATCTACCAGGCGACAACGGCCAAAGACCACGGTACTCATAACGTAGGGAGCCCAGTCATCGTCCTTGTACCACTCGTTGCCGTAAACGGTAAAGCAGACTTTGTCATCACGCTTGAGTGAATCAACCTTGTGACCGGCCTTGGCGCCATGGAAATAAATCTTGTCGTGCTCGGCGTCAAAGAAGTAGTTGACGGGAATGGCATAGGGGTAGCCATCATCGCCGTTGACGGCAAAGACGCCGCGCTTGCAGGTGGCGAGCAACTTGCGCGCTTCCTCGTCAGTGATGGCGCGTTTCTTTCGACGTAAGGGCCTAAACATCGTGGGCGTCCTTCCTACTGCGTATGGTGGTTGAGCACAAACTATAGCGAAACGGATCCGTTTTTCTTGATGCGGGCGAGTATGTTTTTGAGCTTGTTAAAGTCGATCGGTTTGGACAGATGGGCGTTCATGCCGGCATCGTGTGCTGCCTTGGCATCCTCGGCAAATGCGTTGGCGGTGAGCGCGATGATGGGGATGTCGGCCGCATCGGCTTTCTCGCTCAGGCGAATCGCGCGGGTTGCCTCGTAGCCATCCATGCCCGGCATCATGATGTCCATCAGGATCGCATCGAAGCTGCCGGCGGGACGACCAACGTATAGGTCGACCGTTTCGTTGCCGTCGGCGGCGCGAGTTACGACGATGCCCTCGCTTTCGAGCAGAGTCCGGGCAATCTCGGCATTGAGCTCGTTGTCTTCTGCCAAAAGGACGTTCATGCCGGCAAGCGAGCAGCTGTTTGCCTGCCTGCTCGCATCCTCTCTAGCCTGAGGGTTCTTGTCGATATCGAGCGGAATCTGGACGTTGAACGTACTTCCCACGCCAACCTCACTCGAAATCTCAATCGTACCGCCCATCAGTTCAATAAGCGACTTGACGATTGGCATGCCCATGCCAGTTCCTTGGAACTTGCTGCGCGCATCGTCACCTTCTTGGGCAAACGGCTCATAGATATGCTTTAAAAACTCGGGAGCCATGCCAATGCCGGTATCCGAAACACTAAAGCAAAAGAGCGCGCGCCCGTCATCGAGTGGTTTGGTCTTTGAGCAAAAGGTGACGGAGCCGTCGTGCTTGTTGTACTTAATGCTGTTGTCTAACAGGTTGATCATGATCTGTCGGATATGGGTGGGACTGCCGATCATGTATGGCCCCGTGGCGTACGGCAGACTATTGTCCTGCATTGTGATGCCGTTATCGAATGCGCGGATCTTGCACAGCACCAGCGTATCGTCACAGAGCTCCTTGAGGTTAAAAGGCGCATGTTCCAGTGTTAGCTTGCGGTCTTCGATTTTGCCCATCTCAAGGATGTCGTTGATCAGCGAGAGCAGGTGATTGGCGGCAACACGCGCCTTGGCGCGGCTTTCGCGGGCGGCCTGCATGTCGCCGTCTTTCAATTCCTCAATTTCGATAAGGCCCAGGATGCCGTTGAGCGGCGTGCGGATGTCGTGGCTCATACGTGTGAGGAAAGCGGTTTTGGCGGCGTTGGCGGCATTGGCTTTTTGCTTTTCCTTTGGCTCTGTTAGACCAGGATTGACATACATGTGTCCCCACGGTGCCATATCGTTGA
>CABSAN010000052.1 GCA_902475785.1 uncultured Collinsella sp. | reverse complement strand
GGTGATATTTCGTGGCAGAGCGTCCGACATACAAGCTCAGGTTTCTCGATCCCAAAAAGCGCTTTCCGGCCATGCCCGAGCAGCCTGCGGGACGCACGTATGGCGTGGTTTGGAAGCTCTTTGGCGAGGATCCGCATGAATCATGCTATGTCGTTGAATTCGTCGGCAAAAGCCATGTGTCGCTTTTGGGCTACGTGAGCGTTTCGGGTGAGGTCTATAAGGTGGACCGTCCCGTTAACGAGGAATCGCTGCCCGACGATCCCGACATGCAACTGATTCTCGACGAGTCCGATTCCAACATCGGCGAGATTGCGGTCAGGGGTACCGATGGGACGATGCACTCCCGGGCTCGAGTCATCGGCTCTCCCGAAGGCCCCATGCGCGAACAATCCGATCGCGAGACGTGGAATTCGACGCGCAGCCTTCGCTACGGCGAGTTCATGGCCTCGATGTTCTTGCGTTACGTGGTATTCGCCGATTCTGAAAACGCTGTCTCGGGCACGGCAGACGGTGACGGCCTCGACGAGGGCATGAAAAATGCCGTCGACAAGATCAAGCTTGTAAAACTCCCCGAGCCGGTTGAGGTGCTGCTGGGTTTTGATTCCACGCCGCTGCCCGATGCAATCGAAACGTTGCTCTACCGCATTGACCATACAGATAATCCAAGTGGCATTGAGCGCTATGCCGCCGCTTTGATGGGCGAAGTTAATCTGCCTCGCCTGCGCACCATTGCGGCCAAAACCGAAATGAGCCTGGCGCGCATCGATCGCTCGAGGCTTTTCTATCTCAATTTCGACCGTAGCCTGCTGGATCAGGACGATATCGATACCCTGTTTGCCGTCGAGTGCCGCCTGAACCGCCTATCGGGCATTCTAGAGCGTATTGGGGCAGGGTTGGGCCCCGTTGCCTCGTCGCCAAGCTTTGAGGGCTGCTCGCTCTTTGACCTCTGGCATATCAGCAAGACGACAAACGACGTCCCTCGCCTGCTCGAAACACTGTCGAATGACAATCCGTGGGCCAAGCCGGGGACGGTTGCGTGCCAGCCGGGTGGCGAGTGGGACGTTCGCACCCGCTTTGCACGTATCGTAGAAGCGCTCAACGTGGTCACGCGGCTCGACTACACCTATCGAGCGAACGTCGCCGAAGGCATCATGCTGGTGCGATTCGGCCGCACGGTTGTCGATGCTATGCCGCGGCGCGAATACGATGCTCAAGATGACGCCTGGCGCGAGGTAGATGAGCCTAAGCGCGCAGCATGGGCCACCGAGCACGATGCGCGTATTGCGCTTACACTCGCGGCAGCTTGCTTTGCTTCGGGTGCTCGCATCACGCGCTGCTACGTGCAGATTGCGGCTCCCGACGGCGAGCAGGGCGAGCGCGTTGTTAAAACGTACTCCTTTGGCCGTGCGGCCTATCTGGCCGATTGCGTTTCTGTCGCCAAGGATCTTGAGAGTATGGATATGGACGACATGCCCTGCAAACATTTGCTCGAGGCATATGAGGCAGATGCGCCGGATATGATTGAGCCTGCAGAGGTTCACGCCCGGCCACGCGATGACCATCGTCCATTGCCGCCTGCACTTCGCGATTTGCTGCTCGCTGATACGGCTGACGAGCTTGAGGTCATGGAAGAGGACAACGATCCGTATGTCGCCCGCGTCGTCGAGCTGCGCGAGCAATCCAAAGTTGACCGAGCTGGTGCTTTCGAGGGTTTCTCTCGCCTTGTCGAGGAGCTGGAAGCCAAGTGTACTGTTGCTGAGCTTTTGGCGACGGGCTCGGTGCAGACCCAGTTCTGCGACAACCAGCTGGTGCGCATGGTGCTGCCGGTGATGGAGGAGGATCGTTCCGTGCGTATCCTTCGCGCTCCCGATGCGCTGTATTTTGCCCAGCACGAGATCTGCAGCTTTTACGCCGAACAAGAGGACTTTGAGCGTGCGCTGCCCGAGGTGCGTCGTCTCTACGATTTGGCGCGCTCGTCCATGCAGTCTCACTTTGCCCTGATCAATGTGCTAGCACGCCTGGAGCGCTATGACGAGATTATCGAGGTGGCGCGCCACGGCCTGCGTATCGCCAGCGACCGGCCTTCGATCGGTTACCTGTTCTATCGCCTGGCATTTGCCTACTGGAACTGCGACCAGCTCGAGCTGGCGCTGGCATGCTACCGTCTAGTGCCGCGCGGCGAGGAGTCGGGCGGCAGTGCGCAGGAGGAAATGCAGGGCCTTATGAACGAGATGGGCGTCATCAAGCCGCCCACGTTTGAGGAGGCTGTCGAGACCATCCGCAAGGCAGGTCTTGAGCTGCCGCCGGTGCCCGCCGTGACCAATCAACTCGCGGATGCCGCCGTGCAACTCGTCGATAACGGCTTCTTTTTCCTGGCGCGCGGCTGCATCTATCAAATGTGGCGCACCATGGGCAACGACGAACTCGGCTCCCTCAACCGCTCGCTGGGGTAGGGGCGGTATAGAGGGGCCGCACCGCGCTATTTGTATCGGCGCGGGCGGGAGGACCCGACAGAATCGGTAAGGCATAAAGCCGCCAAGCCTGCTAAACCTGTTAAACTCTGCTAAAGTTGCTAAACTTTGTTAAAGTTGTTAAAACTGGCAGAGGAGGTCGAATGTCAAAAGCTATTAATCCCTTTAAGCCAACAGCGGGCATGAATCCACCTGAGCTTATCGGACGCGACGCTGTTTTGGATGACTTTGCCGAGGCTCTTGAGAATGGCCCTGGTGCCCCCGATCGACTCATGCGCATCTCGGGTGTCCGAGGCACGGGTAAAACGGTGCTCCTCAACGCATTGGGCGATCTTGCGCGCAAAAAAGGATTCGAGGTTGTCGACGTCGCCTCAAATGCCGGTTTTTGCGACAGAATTCTCGAGGCTCTGCAGCGAAATGTTCGTCTTGCATCAATGTCGATTTCCCCATCGATTTTAGGAGTCAGCCTTGGCTCCGTGGAGCTGTCGAAGTCAGCCTCTCATCTGGGCGAGGCGATGTACGATGCCGCGAAGCGAGGTGGTTTGCTCATCACACTCGATGAGATTCAGGATGCCTCAACTGAGGAAATGCGCGAGCTGGGCAATGAGATGCAGCTCTTGATTCGCCAAGGGGCGAATGTCGCCTTTGCATTCGCTGGTTTGCCAACCTCTGTGGATGGCGTGGTGGTGGATGATACGTTGACGTTCCTTCAGAGGGCGAAGCATATCGAACTCACGCGGCTTTCAGATTTTGAAGTCGGCGGATCGTTTGAGGATACGATGAGGCGTGCGGGCAAGGAACTCGACGAAGGCGTTGCTGAGCTTTTGACAAAGGCTTCGGCAGGCTATCCCTTTATGGTCCAGTTGGTCGGATATTACGCTTGGCAGGTTGCTGCGCGCAGCGGGTCGGAGAGCGTGAGTGAAGAGGCGGCTCGCAAGGGTGTCCAGGCGGCTCTTGATAGTTTCAATGCCATGGTGATTGCCCCCGCGCTGCGCAGGGTGTCGGAGCGGCAGTTTCAATATCTCGCGGCGATGGCGCAATGCGAAGGCGGCGAGATTACGAACGGTGATATTGCCAAAAAGATGGGATTGCCGGCGAATAAAGTCGGGTCGTATCGCAAACGTCTGATCGATACGGGACTGATTGAGCCTGCGGGCTATGGCTGTGTTTCGTTTGCAATTCCGTATATGCGCGACTATTTGTTGGAGGCGGTACGGGAAAGGTAAAAATGGAATCGCTCCAAATTCCCTCTTGCCCATCCTCGACTGTTTGGTTACTATAGAACGGCTGTTACGGAGAGCTGACCGAGAGGCCGAAGGTGCTCGCCTGCTAAGCGAGTATGCCCCAAAAGGGCATCTGGGGTTCGAATCCCCAGCTCTCCGCCAGTTTAACTTTAAAGAAGGGTCCCATTCGGGGCCCTTTTTTATTATCAAGAAAGGCAGCTGGGGATTCGAACCCTCAAAAAATGAGGCGCCCCGTTGGACGCCTCATTTGGTTCGATGTGATATCGCTTTGGTCCTACACCTCAGGAGCTTTGGCTACGGTCTCGCTCTCGGCTGTGAGCGGGCGGTTGTCGATGCGGCGGCCCAGGCGGTCGAGCTTCACGAGCAGCCACTCGATGGGATTGGGCCCCGTTCCTTCCTCGTCGGCAACCAGGTCCATGACGGCAATCTTGGTGCCGTCCTGCTTAAGCGTAACGCTGCCCACCTTATCGCCAACATGCACCGTGCCCGAAAGGTCATCGTAGCTAACCTTTTCGGTCACTTCGCCGGCGAGTGAGAACACCGTTGCCTGTGCGGCGGGGTCGGCGAGCGTGGCATCGATCGTCTTATCCGTCCAGTCGGTTTGGCCAATGCGCGCCATAAGCGGGTTGCCGTTGGCGGTCTTCTCCTGTGTATTGGCAATTGCGACCGTCACCTTGTGACCGTAGTACCAGTTGGCAAGGGTCGCCGTATCGGTAAAGCGCTGATCGTTGGTTGTGGAGTTCAAAATAACGGTGTAGATCTCGTCGCCATCGCGGTTGTAGGCGCTCGTAAAGCAATAGCCCGCGTCGTCGGTGGTGCCGGTCTTGCCGCCAATATTTCCGTCCTGACCGAGCAAAACGTTGTGCGTGTCCATGGAATGCGAATGGTCTGAGCCATCGGCGCCCGTGACCTCAATCCAAGAATCCTCGCTCGCGACGACTTCACGAATCGTATCGTTTTTCATGGCCTCCTGCATCATCAGTGCCACGTCATGTGCGGTTGAGTGCATGTCGCCGGCCCACTCATCAAAGTCCAGACCGTGTGGGTTCTCAAAGACCGTGCCGGTGCAGCCGAGCTTTTTGGCGCGCTCGTTCATGGCCTTCACAAAGGTTGCCTCGGCGTCTTTGGTCTTGGGGTCGATCTTTTTGCCCACGTACTCGGCAAGCACGATGGCGGCGTCGTTGCCCGAGGGAATCATCAGGCCGCGTAGTGCCTGCTCCACGGTGAGCTCGTCGCCTTCGAGCAGGCCGGCAGTCGAGTTGCCTACGGTGGCGGCAGCGTTGCTCACCGTGACCTTCTCGTCCATCTTGCAGTTTTCGACGGTCAGGATTGCGGTCATGACCTTGGTGATAGAGGCAATCTTGACCTGCTCATCGGCGCCGCGTCCATAGTAGACGGTGCCGTCCTTGCCCATAACAAGGGCATTGGTTGCCTCGATATCGGGCAGGTTTTCTGCCGTGATGCCGCGGACGTCGGCGGTCTTGCCGCAGACGTCGTCGGTCGTGAGCACTTGGGCGCCGGCAACAGCGGGCACGCCGGCAACAAGGGCGATGGCGCAGGCAAAGCCAGCGGCAAGCTGGGTGGAGCGTTTTGCAAAAGAGGTGAGGGACTTCACAGATTTCGCTTTCGACGGGATGGTCTCTTCTGGCACTAGAGTATATCGTTTGCCGGCGACGACGATCGTTGCGAGCGCGCATGGCCCGCATTCGTGCTCGAACGGGCGCAAGGATGCTTAAGGTCGACTTAATCGCCCACGCTTGTTGTGTGTGGCGGGCGCCGCCTCGGGCATAATGGAGCGCGAGAGGAGCACGCATGAACGAGCGCATACTGGTAGTTGATGACGAGAAGGCCATCGCCGACCTGGTTGGTATCTACCTTACAAAGGAGGGCTTTGACGTCCAGATCGCCTACAGCGGGGCCGATGCGGCCAAGGCAATTCTGGAACAAGAGTTTGACCTGGCGCTGCTCGATGTCATGCTGCCTGATATCGACGGCTTTGAACTGCTGCGCACGATTCGTGCCAGCCATACCTATCCCGTAATTATGTTGACGGCTCGCGATGCCCAGCAGGATAAGATCGAAGGCCTTTCGCTTGGCGCGGACGATTACGTGGTCAAGCCGTTCCGCCCGCTGGAGCTCATCGCGCGCGTTCATGCTCAGTTGCGTCGCTACACCAGCTACGGTAGCCGCGCGCAGGCGACCGAGTTGCCGACCCTCCAGCTCGACGGCCTCGAGATCAACCGTGACGCTCGCTCCGTGACGGTGGACGGTGCGCCGGTGCGCCTCACGCCCATCGAGTATTCCATCTTGCTGTATCTGGCCGAGCATCGCGGCAGCGTAGTGCCCGTGGAGGACCTGTTCCGCGCGGTGTGGAACGAGGACTTTATGCCCGGCTCCAACAATACGGTGATGGTGCACATTCGTCACCTGCGCGAAAAGATTGGTGACGACGCTCAGAAGCCGCGTTTTATCAAAAACGTCTGGGGCGTCGGCTACATCATCGAATAACGCTTTTCGCTTGTGAGGATATTGATATGACAAAAGACGATAGGCAGGCGTTCGAGGTGCCCGATCGGCTCTTTGAATACGTGAGGGCGGTCGTCGATAATCGCGCGCTCGCGACGGTGCTGCTCTTTTTGCTGAGTCTGCTGCTAATCGGCATTGATAACATCGCCGGTATCTTGGCGGTGCTACTCATCGGCTTCTTGCTGATCGATCGCTTTGAAATCGTGCGTCGTTGCGTGGTAATCGGCGGTGCCGCGTGGGTCATGACGCTGGCGATTGGCACCGTGGCACTCGGTGGCATTAAGGGACCGGTGCTGTTCGATGCCGGCTTTGTATTCAACATGCTTGGCTTTGTCCTGGCGCTTGCCGTGTGCGTCTTGTTCTTTTGCGGCCGTGCTCTGTACTACCAGGGCTATGAGCAGGGTGAGCAGCATTCCGACCGCGTGCTTGCGGCCCGTATCCAGGACCGCCTGATCGATCATCCTGACGCCTGGGACAACATCGACGGAGACTTCCTGGAGGTCGAGGGTGCGCTCAACCGCGCGCGCGATCGCGAGCGTAAGGTGCAGCAAGCCCTACGCGACGAGTCGCATCGCAAGGACGACTTGGTCACATACTTGGCGCATGACTTGCGCACGCCGCTTGCCAGCGTGGTGGGCTACCTCTCGCTGTTGCAGGAGGCGCCCGACCTGCCGGTTGAGCAGCGCGCGCACTTTACGGGCGTGGCGCTCGACAAGGCGCACCGACTCGACGCGCTTATTGAGGAGTTCTTTGATATCACGCGCTTTAACTTCCACGATATTGTGCTCACGCGCGGCTACGTCGACCTGGGATTGCTGCTGGCACAGGTGGCCGATGAGTTCTATCCCATTCTCAACGAGCAGCACAAAGATGTCCAAGTTGATGTGCGTGAGGACCTGACGGTGCTCGTAGATGGCGACAAGATGGCTCGCGTGTTCAACAACATCATGAAAAACGCCATCGCCTATAGCTACGAAGGATCGACCATCACGATTGAGGCTGGGCACCAAGATGACGGTGGCGTGCGAATTCGCTTTATCAATCAGGGTGATCCGATTCCGGCGGCTAAGCTCAAGGTGATTTTTGAGAAGTTCTATCGCCTGGATGCGGCGCGCGCGACCAATCGCGGCGGCGCCGGGCTTGGCCTTGCCATCGCCAAGGAGATCGTTGCGGCGCACAGCGGCACCATTGCGTGCGAATCGACACCCGAGCACACGGTGTTTACCATTGCGCTGCCCGCTGCATAACCAGCGTGCCTTTACAAACACTTGACAATGCGCTCACGTGCGTATGAGCCGCGATTTCTACTATCGATACTGCTGAATTGATATCGATATGGAGGTATGCGGTATGACGGCTGCTGCGGCGATGGAGCCTACGGAGCTTGAGGAACTCATGGAGGCGCAAGCCGAGGCCGCGCACGAGCGCGAGGTCGGGGACGCGACTCGCCCCACGGCGCATGACCTCGCCGCCTCGCCGACGCGCATCGATGTTGAGGGTCTTGACCTGTTTTACGGCGACCATCATGCGCTCAAGGACGTGAACATCAAAATTCGCGACAAGCAGATCACCTCGTTCATCGGGCCTTCGGGCTGCGGAAAGTCGACGCTGCTGCGCTGCTTTAACCGTATGAACGACGATATCAAGGATTGCCGCATTGAAGGCAAGATTGCACTCGACGGTCAGGATATCCTGGGCGATTACGATATCTGCTGCTTGCGCCAGCGCGTGGGTATGGTGTTCCAACGCCCCAATCCGTTTCCCATGAGCATCTACGACAACGTCGCCTACGGTCCTCGCGGCATGGGAGTGCGCGACCGCGTCGTGCTCGACGAGTTGGTCGAGGACTCCCTGCGCCGCGCTGCCCTGTGGGACGAGGTCAAGGACAAACTGAAGGAGTCGGGCCTGGGTCTTTCGGGCGGCCAGCAGCAGCGTTTGTGCATCGCCCGTGCACTGGCCGTGCAGCCCGACATTCTGCTGATGGACGAGCCGACCTCGGCGCTCGACCCCGTATCGACGCTGGTGGTGGAGCAGCTGGCCTGCGAGCTCAAGGAGACCTGCACGCTGGTGGTCGTTACGCACAACATGCAGCAGGCTGCGCGCATCTCCGACTCGGTCGCGTTCTTTTTGCTGGGCGAGCTGGTGGAGCATGCGCCCACCGCTCAGCTCTTCAAAAACCCGACCGATCCGCGCACGGCGGATTATTTGACGGGCCGTTTTGGCTGATACCATCTAGTGCAGGTGCCTTTAGAGTTAAGATGCGGTCATGCCGGCCGCAGAGGGGTTCAACATGATCTATTACGTCGAGGACGATGACAACATCAGGGATTTGACGGTCTACGCGCTGCGCAAGCAGGGAATCGAGGCCGAGGGCTTTTCGTGCGATGGCGAGTTTAAGGCCGCCGTGGCGCGACGGGTGCCCGATGCTGTGCTGCTCGACATCATGCTGCCCGATACCGACGGCTTGGCGATTATGCGTCGTCTGCGTGGCGATCGCCTGACGGCGACGGTGCCCATTATGATGCTCACCGCCAAGGACACCGAGCTCGACAAGGTCATGGCGCTCGATGGCGGTGCCGACGATTACCTGACCAAGCCGTTCTCGCTTATGGAACTCGCGAGCCGTTGCCGTGCGTTGCTGCGCCGCGGCGGCATGGTCAAGCAGGCGAGCGATGTGCTCAGCGTGGGCGATATCGTACTTTCGCCCAGCCACCGCGAAGTGACTGTTGCCGGTGAACCGCTCAAGCTCACGCTGCGTGAATTCGACCTGCTCGAGTACCTCATGCGCAAACCTGGCGTGGTCTTTACCCGCGAGTCGCTGCTGCAGAGCGTATGGGGTTGGGACTTCGACGGCGGTTCGCGCACCGTCGACGTGCATGTGCAGACGCTCCGCCAAAAGCTCGGCGAGCATGCGAGCGCCATAGAGACCGTGCGCGGCGTGGGCTATCGTCTGGCCGAGCCTTCGGCCGATGACGATGCCGAAGGAGCCGACAGCGCGGCTAGCGCATCGGAGGAGTAGCTCGTGGTCTTAGCCCCCCAGGGAAAACGCACCCTGTCGCATCGCGTGTTCGCGACGATTTTTCTTTGCGCTATGGCGGTTATCGTGGCGTTTACGGTGTTGGGCGCGTTCTTTGTGCAAAATACCCTGGCAGATGCCACGAGCGCCAACCTTTCGCAAGAAACCGAGCTTATTGCCGCTGCCCTCAATGAGCAGCAGGAGCCCATTGCCTTTCTGCGCAGTCTCGATCGCGAGGACTTGCGCATCACGCTGATCAATAAGGACGGATCGGTCGCCTACGACAACGAGGCGTCGCCTTCTATGCTGCCCAATCATGGCGATCGCCCCGAGGTCGTTGAGGCCTTTGAGAGCGGCTCGGGCTCCGCGGAGCGCTCGAGCACCACACTCGACGAGGTCATGCTCTATCGCGCTGTCGCCCTTGATAACGGTCAGGTTGTCCGTTTGGCGCAAGCCCAGCCTGGCGTTGCGGCGATTTTGCTCTCGCTGGTGGCACCGATGCTGCTTATCGCGGCGGCGGGCGCGGTGCTCTCGTTTTTCCTTGCGCGCCGCGAGTCCCGTGCCATCATTGCACCGCTGCAAGAGGTCAATTTGGACCACCCGCGCCGGAGCTATGAGCATGCCTATGCCGAGATGGTTCCCATGCTCGAGCGCATTGAGTCGCAACGCCAGGAGCTCAAGCGCCAGATGGCGGTGCTGTCGGACAACGACCGCATGCGCCGCGAGTTCACGACCAATATCACCCATGAGCTCAAGACCCCGCTTACGGCAATCTCGGGCTATGCCGAGCTCATTGCGAACGGCATGGTCGAGGGTGAGGACGATTTGCGCACCTTTGGCGGCCGCATCTACCGTGAGGCGGGCCGTTTGGCGGCGCTCGTCAACGATATCCTCACGCTTTCGAACTTGGATGAGGCCGAGCGTGCGAGCGATGGCGAGGCGGTGCCTATTGGCTCCACGGAGCCCATTGAGCTTTCGCGTGCTATCTATGCGGTCGAGCAGCGTCTTGAGCAGGTCGCTCGTCAGGCAAATGTGGCGATAGGCCATGAGACCAAGCCTGTGGTCGTCGAAGGCGTATCGCGTCTGATCGATGAGCTCATCTATAACCTGGCGAGCAACGCCATTCGCTACAACCGGCCCGGCGGTACGGTGACGTTGCGGTGCGGAACCAACGACGACGGGCACCCGTATCTGTCGGTTGCCGACACGGGTATTGGCATTGCGCCCGAGGAGCAGGGTAAGGTGTTCGAGCGTTTCTATCGCGTTGACAAGAGTCGTTCTAAAGCGCGCGGTGGAACGGGTCTGGGTCTGGCCATCGCCAAGCATGCCGCCCTGTATCATCACGCCTCGCTCGATCTGTCAAGCGAGTTGGGGGTGGGGACCACCATCACGGTGACGTTTCCCGTGCAACAGGACGAGCAGTTCGTGTAGCGGTACTGCAAACATGTGAATTTCACGCCGCATCGGGGCTGCCGGTGCGGCGTTAATGTTGCGCAACAATGGTGTAAGCGCTGTATCTTATGTATAGAGTTCGGACATGGCAAGAAGATGCGATATTATACGAGCAGTTTTGTCGATATGAACTAGGGAAATGAAAGGCAAGCTGCATGACCCTTCTCGAACTGTTCCAGCTGCTTAAAAAGCACCTTAAGCTGGTCATCGCCCTCCCGGTGGTCTGCGCGATCGCCATGGGCGTCGTGTCCTTTACCATGATGGACAACACCTACACCGCCACGACGAGCATGTACATTCTCGCCAAGACCGATGGTAGCCAGACGAGCTACTACAACGACCTGTCGGCGAGCCAGATGCTCTCCAACGATATCGCGACGCTGCTCGATAGCGACAGCGTCAAGAGCGGCGCTGCTAAGGAGCTTGGCCTTTCCAACTTGGATGATTACAAGGTGAGCGTTACGAGCGAGACCACGACTCGTGTCATTTCGCTGTCCGTGACCGGCGACAGCCCCGACGGTGCCGCCGCTGTCGCCAACGCCATTGCCAACTCGGTGTCTACCGTGGCTCAGGACGTTGACGCCGCCCAGGCCGTCAACGTGATCGATAAGGCAAAGATCCCCAACCAGCCCAGCGGCCCCAACCGCAAGCTCTACATCGCGGTCGCCGCTCTGGCCGGCCTGTTCGTCGCCGTTGCAATTGTCGTGCTGCTCGACATGCTCAATACCCGCGTCCGCTCCGTTGACGATGCCGTCGAACTGCTCGGTGTGCCCGTTATCGGTCGTTTCCCCGTTTTGAAGGGCGGTAAGTAATTCATGGCCCGTAAAAAGAAAACCAGCGATACCCTCGCCTTTAGCAACGCAGCCAAGACGCTGCTGGCAAACATTCGCTTTGCGAGTGTCGATACGCCGATCAAGTCCATTACCTTGACGTCCTCCATCCCTAACGAGGGCAAGTCCACCATTGCGGTCAACCTGGCTCAGGCCATTGCGACCAGCGGCAAGAGCGTCCTTCTCGTCGAGTGCGACATGCGTCACCGTACGCTTGCCAACCTGCTGGGCCTCCGTCATTCCGGTGGCCTGTACGCCGTCCTTTCCGACCAGATGTCGATTGACGAGGCTGTCGTCGAAACCGGCCAGCCCAACTTCTTCTTCCTCGATGCCGAGCCGCGCATTCCCAACCCGGCTGACATTATCGCCTCGCGCCGCTTTGCCAAGCTGGTTGCCGCGCTGGAGGAGAAGTACCAGTACGTCATTTTCGATACGCCGCCCGTGGGCACCTTTGTCGATGCCGCCGAGGTCGCCGCGATTACCGACGGCACCATCTACGTTATCCGTGAGGACTTCGCCAAGCGCAACGAGATCATTGCCGCCTTCGACCAGCTCAACAAGGCCGAGGTTAACGTAATTGGCACGGTCATGAACTGCTGTGAGACCTCGAGCCATGACTACTATTACTCTTACTATGGCGAGGACAAGGGCCAGAACAACGCTGTTGCCGGAGTTAGCCCTGCTGTTGGCGGTGCCGCTGCAACGGGGGCCCCTGCGAAGGCGAAGCGTTTTAAGAAATAGCAACGACGCAGATAAGAGGGCGATATGAGAGACATCCACTGCCATATCCTGCCCGGTGTTGACGACGGCGCGGCGAACCTCGAGCAAAGCTTGGCGATGCTCGAGGCGGCCCGCGCCGTCGGCGTTACGCACATGGTGTGTACGCCGCACTGCCGGGACCCGTATTTTGACTTCGAAAAAATGTGGGAGGCCTATCGACTGCTTTGCGCGCATGCGGGCGATATGCATTTGCAGATGGGCTTTGAGGTCAATCATGCCAAGCTCATGGATTTGGGCATCGAATGGGCCGATCGACTGCATTTTGATGGCTCAAACGAGTTTTTGCTTGAGCTCTCGACGCGTGCTGATTCGTATGACTTTGAGGAATACGAGAACACGATTTACGACTTGCAGTGTCGCGGTTGCCAGGTGATTATTGCCCATCCCGAGCGCTATCGTGCGATTCAAGAAGATGTGAGCGTGGCTGAGCGCCTGGTCGACCTGGGCTGCAAACTGCAGGCTTCGGCGGACTTTATCGCAGGTGGACGGTTCGGTCGCGAAAAGAAGCCGGCGCAGCGCCTGTTTAAGCAGGGCCTGTACAGCTATATCGCGAGCGATGCCCACAACGTGGGCCACTACGATTGCCTGGCAAAAGCACGCGCGAAGTTTAGCGTGGGAGCTCATTTCCGCTAAAATTTTTCCCCAACGTTCGCATCGAATGAAGGGGCTGCTATGGATATCCAACTTAAGACGGGTTGCTTTGATGACGCGGCGCTGGTGCGCCGCATCGTTTTTATGGACGAACAGGGCTACGAGAGCGAGTTCGACGCTATCGATGAGGTGCCGACTTGCATCCATGTGACGCTGTACGTGGATGGTCAACTCGCCGGCTGCTCGCGCGTGTTTCCCGAGGAACTGGAGCGTGCGGCAGATGCAGAGGCCCCGGTTTCGCCGGCGTGCGATATGGACGAAGGCGTCGCGGCGGGGGAGACCTATATTATGGGGCGCGTCGCCGTGCTGTCCACCATGCGTCGCCACGGTCTGGCGAGCAAGATTGTCGAGGCCAGCGAAGCTGCTGCGCGCGATGCCGGCGCCAAGCTCATAAAGCTGCATGCGCAGGAGTATGTGCTGCCGCTCTACGCCAAGGCGGGCTACACGCAGATCGCGCCGGTGGACTATGAGGACGAAGGTCAGCCCCACGCCTGGATGGCCAAACTGCTGGGCGACAGATAGGGACGTTTCTTTTCTGCCGGCATTTGGGGACACTCCTCGACAATTGGCGCATGGGGCATTGCAACATGCAATTTTTCGATTCCTTATGTATATATGCGCGCTAATGGGTTATAAAATCTAAGTCTGAACATAGCAGGTCTGCGATGCGGCTCGGGCAACCGGGCCGTTTTTGCGGGCAGGGGTAGCGCGAAAGGACTGCACATGCGTCAATTTAAGACCGAGAGCAAAAAACTGCTCGACCTCATGATCAACTCCATCTACACCAATAAGGAAATCTTCCTGCGCGAGCTTATCTCCAATGCGAGCGATGCCGTCGACAAGCTCAACTTTAAGAGCCTGCAGGATCCGAGTGTCAAGCTCGACCAGGGCGACTTGGCCATCCGTGTTTCCTTTGATAAAGATGCCCGTACCATCACGATTTCGGATAACGGTATCGGCATGACCGCCGAGGAGCTCGAGCGCAACCTGGGCACCATCGCCCATTCCGGCTCCGAGGAGTTTAAGACCGAGAACGCCGAGCAACAGGGCTCCGATGTCGACATCATCGGTCAGTTTGGCGTGGGTTTCTACTCCGCCTTTATGGTCGCCAGCCACGTGAAGGTCGTCAGTCGCGCTTATGGCGAGGATACCGCCCACGTTTGGGAGTCCGACGGTCTTGAGGGCTACACCATCGAGGATGGTGAGCGTGCTGAGCACGGTACCGATGTCATTCTGACGCTGCGCGAGAACGAGAAGCTCGACGCCGACGGCGAGGCCGAGACCTACGATCGCTTCCTGACCGAGTGGGGCCTCAAGAGCCTGATTCAGCAGTACAGCAACTATGTGCGCTACCCGATTCAGATGATGGTGAGCAAGAGCCGCCAGAAGCCCAAGCCCGAGGACGCGCCGGATGATTACAAGCCCGAGTACGAGGACTACCAGGAGCTCGAGACCATCAACTCCATGACGCCGATCTGGAAAAAGCGCAGCTCCGACGTTGAGCAGAAGGATTACGACGAGTTCTACAAGTCCACGTTCCACGACTTTGACGATCCCGCGCGCACTATCAGCTTCCACGCCGAGGGCACGCTTGAGTACGATGCGCTGCTGTTTGTGCCGGGTCGCGCCCCGTTCGATCTGTACAGCAAGGACTACGAGAAGGGCCTGGCGCTCTACAGCTCCAACGTGCTGATTATGGAGAAGTGCGACGACCTGCTGCCCGACTACTACAACTTTGTGCGCGGTGTCGTGGACTCTGCCGACGTGACGCTCAATATTTCGCGTGAGACGCTGCAGCAGAATCGTCAGCTCAAGGCCATTGCCAAGCGTGTCGAGAAGAAGATCACCGCCGATCTCGAGGACATGCGCGACAACGACCGCGAGGCATACGAGAAGTTCTTTGAGAACTTTGGTCGCGGTCTTAAGTACGGCATCTACTCGAGCTACGGCATGAAGGCCGACGAGCTCGCCGACCTGCTGCTGTTCTGGTCTGCCAAGGAGCAGAAGATGATTACCCTTGCCGAGTATGCCAAGGGCATGCCCGAGGGCCAGAAGGCAATCTACTATGCCGCCGGCGATTCGCGCGAGCGTCTGGCCAAGATGCCCGTCGTGAAGGGCGTGATCGACCGCGGTTACGATGTACTGCTGCTGACGCAGGACGTGGATGAGTTCACCTTCCAGGCCATGCGTGAGTACGTGGCTGCCGATATGCCCAAGGTCTACGAGGATGACGCTGCTCGCGAGGCTGCTGAGAAGGCAGTTGCCGATGGCGCTGAGCCTGAGGTCGAGGATCGTCACCTGGAGCTTAAGAACGTCGCGACCGGCGATCTTGACTTGGCGACCGATGACGAGAAGAAGGAGGCCGAGGACGCCACCAAGGAGAACGAGGACCTCTTTAACGCCATGAAGGAGGCGCTCGGCGACAAGGTCGAGAAGGTTGCCGTCTCTGCGCGTCTGACTGACGCTCCCGCCTGCATCACCACCGAGGGTCCGCTTTCGCTCGAGATGGAGAAGGTGCTTCAGAAGGGTCCCGAGGGCACGCCCGACGGTATGCCCAAGAGCCAGCGCGTGCTCGAGCTCAACGCTAAGCACCCGGTCTTCGCCAAGCTCGTCGCTGCCCAGAAGGCGGGCGACGCCGACAAGATCAAGCAGTACTCCGGCTTGCTCTACGACCAGGCCCTGCTCGTCGAGGGCATCCTCCCCGAGGACCCCGTAGCCTTCGCTGCGGCTATTTGCGAACTGATGTAACTAGGGGGTTACGCGGTTCTACGAACCGCGTAACCACTCGACGCTGCAAACGCCCCTAAGCGGCAATCTGACGTTCAATCGTCGGTCGCGTACCAAAGTACGCTTCCCTCCTCTTTCACGTCACCTTGCTCGCTTAGGGGCGTTTTCGCTCATATGACCCAATCCGCTGTCAAGAGCCACAATGGCCCCGCCGAC
>CABSAN010000051.1 GCA_902475785.1 uncultured Collinsella sp. | reverse complement strand
CCCAAGTCTTCGGCGATTTTGTCTACGCCCTTAAGTGCAGCGCACGTCTTTTTGTTGGAGCAATGCCCCGTACAAACGCCACCCTGAGCGCAGTCGGCGCAGGTGCCCTTGCGGTAGATGCGCACGCATACCGCGACAAACGCAACGCCGATAACAGCCAGTACAACAATATCGATAGGTGCCATAGCAAGCCTCCTCTAGTTAACCATCACTTACTTTACCCCATTCTCCACCTACCAAATAGGGACGGTTTATTTTGGTCGGTTTTATCTGCGGAAACGCCATATCTCCCCCACCAAAAAGCCCGAGTGTCGCTGGGACACCCGGGCTCGTGGAAAGGGGTTAATCCTTATTCGGACTTAAGCGGAAACTGCGGCGGAAGCAGTGTTGGTCTCGTCCTCGTCGGTCCATGCATGCTTGGGCATGGGACGGAAGATCTGGAAGAGCATCGCAACCAGCAGCACGATGGCCACAATCGTCCAGATACCAAACTGTCCAAGAACAAGCAAGTTGTAGAACTGGTTGATGAACAGGCCGATCACCCAAGCGAAGGCGCACTCGTAACCGATGGCGATCGCAGTCCACTTGCCGGAATCCATCTGGTTGCGGATGGTGCCAATGGCGGCAAAGCACGGAGCGCACAGCAGGTTGAAGGCGCCGAAGGCAACGCAAGCGCCCATGGTGGGGAACATGCCGGCAAACGCGGTCCACAGGCTCGGGTCGGTCTCGCCCGCGTCGGCGACGGACAGCAGCGAGCCGGCGGTGGCGACGACGTTCTCCTTGGCGACGAGGCCAGAGACAGTCAGCGCGGTTGCCTGCCAGGTGCTAAAGCCGAGCGGGGCGAAGATCCAAGCGACCAGGTTGCCCAGCATGGCAAGCACGGAGTAGTCCATAAACTCCTCGGGGATGCCGTCCATCGCAGGCAGGAAGCCAAAGGAACCGTTATAGCTACCAAAGTTGGAGAGGAACCAAACGACGACGGTGGACGCAAAGATGACCGTGCCGGCCTTCTTGATAAAGGCCCAGCAGCGCTCCCACACGTGCAGCGCCCAGGAACGGATCGCCGGGAAGTGGTAGGCAGGAAGCTCCATGACAAACGGGGTCGGACGGCCGGCGAAGAGCTTGGTCTTCTTGAGCATGAGGCCCGAGGCGATGACGGCAAAGACGCCCAGGAAGTAGAAGAGCGGGCTGATCCACGCGGCGGTGGTGGAAGAATCGCCGATGATAGAACCCATGAGCAGGGCGATGATCGGCAGCTTAGCGCCACAGGGAATGAACGTGGTGGTCATGACCGTCATGCGGCGGTCCTTCTCGTTCTCGATGGTCTTGGTGGCCATGACGCCGGGGACGCCGCAGCCCGAGGACACGAGCATGGGGATAAAGGACTTACCGGACAGGCCAAAGCGGCGAAACACGCGGTCCATGATAAAGGCGACGCGGGCCATGTAGCCGCAGTCCTCCAGGAAAGACAGCATCACAAAGAGCAGGAACATCTGCGGGACGAAGCCGAAGATGGCGCCCAGGCCGCCGACGATACCGTCACAGACGAGCGAATCGACCAGGCCACCGTCCTCGGTGCCGCCCGCCACAAGGGCATCGTGCACCACGGTGGTGATACCCGGGACATAGGGGCCGTACTGTGCCGGGTCGACCGAATCGGCGTCGTCGCCCGCAGCCTCGACAGCTGCGTCGTAGGCGTCGCGACCCTGACCGAGCACGTACCAACCGTCGGTGCCGAAGAGCTGGTCGTTGGTGAAGTCCGTCACCGTGCCACCCAAGGTGGAAACGGCGATGTAGTACACGCAGAACATGATGACGACAAAGATCGGCAGGCCCAGGATACGGTTGGTAACCACGCGGTCGATCTTCTCGGAGGTGCTCATCTTGGCCGGAGCCTTGGTCATGCACTCGTCGATGATGTGCGCGATGACGCCATAGCGCTCACCGGTGATGATGGACTCGGCATCGTCGTCGCAGTCCTGCTCGCACTGAGCGACCAGCTCTTCGACGCGAGCGGCCTTCTCCTTGGTGAGGTTGATGAGCTTGCAGGCGTCCGCATCACGCTCGAACAGCTTGACGGCGTAATAGCGGCGCTTGTTGGCGGGAACGCTCGCCGGAAGGTTGTTCTCGATGTGGTCCAGAACGTCCTCAATAGAAGAATCAAACTTGTGCTCCGGCACCTGGCCCTTGGAAGCAGCAGACTTCTTGACCTGCTCGAACAGCTCCTTGATACCCTTGTTCTTAAGAGCCGAGATCATCATGACCGGGCAGCCGAGCTTCTTGGAGAGCTTGTCCGTGTCGATCTTGTCGCCGTTCTTCTCGACCAAGTCGGCCATGTTGAGGGCGACGACCACGGGCAGGCCGGTCTCGATAACCTGAAGCGCCAGGTACAGGTTACGCTCGAGGTTGGTGGCATCGACAACTTGGACGACAACATCGGGCTCGCCGCTCATGAGGTAATCGCGCGAGCATTGCTCCTCGGGGCTGTAGGGGGAAAGCGAGTAGATGCCAGGGAGGTCCGTGATGGTAACGTTCTTGTCGCTTAGGAGCTTGGCTTCCTTTTTCTCAACCGTGACGCCGGGCCAGTTGCCAACGTAGCCGTTGGCGCCGGTGATCAGGTTGAAAAGCGTGGTCTTGCCGCAGTTGGGGTTACCCGCCAGCGCGACATGGATCTGAGAATCCGCCATTCAATCCTTCTTCCTTGTGTGCCCGCGCTGCTTTCTCCGCACGGGCTGGATAATGTGCTTCAAAAATGCTGCATTAAGTTAGAAATAACTAACTTTATCTGCAGAAATATACGCCGCGAGTCTTTACTGGACCTCGACGACGGCCGCCTCCTCCTTGCGGATGGAAAGCTCGTAGCCGCGCACGTTGATCTCGACCGGATCACCGAGCGGTGCGACCTTCACGACCTTGAACGAAGTGCCCTTGATGAGCCCCAGGTCCATAAGGTGGCGGCGAAGCGCACCCTCACCGTGAAGCTTGACGATGGTGGAGCTCTCGCCCACCTTAACGTCACCCAACGTCTTCATCCTCTTGTCCCCCTTTCGGTTTTTATGAAATGCTGCAGACTAACCGACGGTCATGATGTGCATGGCAACCTTGGAATCGATGCCAAAGCGTGCGCCCAGCACCGTGACGATGATATTGGCACCACTCGAGCTCACCACGTGGATTTCGTTGCCCTCGACAAAGCCGAGGTCCTTGAGGTGGTGTTTCATGTCCTCATTGCCCTTTACACGAGACACGCGCACGGTTTCGCCCGCTTTTACCATCGAAAGCGGCATGGCCGGCATCTGCGGTCCGCAAGACATGAGTGGCTCCTAACGTCAGTTCGTCCTCAACATCGACGCGATAAAAGTTAACCACGTCTATGTTCGCTTTAGTAAACTAGCACGTGGTTAACTTTTTGGAAAGGGTCCCCATTCAGATTTTGAAAAAGTTTCCTATACGAAACAAAAAGGCGCGGCAAAGGACCATCCTTTACCGCGCCCTATCATGCTTAGAGCGAGAGATTTCTGATCGATGTGACGCAGGAGGCCTCATCCACGCCCGAAACGCGGAACACGACGTCTTCGCCACATTCGCCGCAAAGTGCCATGAGCCCTATAACGTCGCGGCCATCGACATGACGATTGCCAATCGAAACTGACACGTCGCTACGATGCTTGGCAATAATGTCATAGAGCAGCGCAACCGGGCGGGCATGCAGTCCCAACGGATCTTTAATCGTCTTTGTAAACTCGACCATGTCCCCTCCCACGACATCGCACATTCGGCCGGCAAACCCAGCCACGTGGTTGTTATTGTAGCGTTAGATGCTTGTCGAGAGCTCCTCTGAACACCTCGTGGGCAAAAAGTGGCAAATATGAGTACTGTCACCAATTTAGTAGCAGCAAAATCGAGAGCCATTTGCCTACTTTGAGCGATTTGAAGAGGTTAAAAGCCGTCAAACGCCCTTTAAAGGGGGTTAGATAAATTGATTTTGAGCCCATTTTTGCTCAGAACAGGCCGAAAAATATGACACCTCTTTTGCAACAGTACTCATATTTGGCATTTTTTGCCCACAGGGTCCAAAACCATGCTCCAAAACACAAAAGGAGGGGCCTCGTAAGGCCCCTCCTTAGGAAAGGGAATCGATTTATTCCACAGCCGTAGATTAATCCTAGCCGCTACTCCATCATGTCGAGGACGGAGGGGCGCAGCTCGCTCTCGGCGGCCTCGGGATCGGTCTCGCGCAGACGGTTGATATAGCGGTTGTACCACATCACGGCAAGGCCCAGGAAGACAACCACACCGCCAACGTTGTAGACCAGCGTCAGCCACAGCGGCTGATCGAGCGGAATGGTGCCGCAGACAAGCACGAAGCAGAAGACCACAAGCAGGAATGCAGCAATGACCAGGCCAAAGGTGCGCGAACCCATGCGAAAGCCACGGGGAGCAGCGTCGAAGTTCTTGCGTAACATAAAGTAGGCAAGCAAAATCAGCAGCGGTGGGAGCAGAGCGGTGGCAGCAGTCATGTTGGTAACGATCATGAGCAGGTCGTCGAGGTTACCGGAGCCCAGGGCCGGAATGATCAGGATGGGGACGACGATGGCGAACTGCAGCCAAGCAGCGCGGGCAGGAATGCCATGCTCGTTGAGCTCGACGATCTTGCTACCAAAGACGCCCTTGGGGATCTCGGTGAAGAACACCTTGATGGGAGCCGAGGTCCACATCATGAGGGAGCCCAGCGTGGCAGCGAGAAGGATCAGGCCAATGACGCGCGTGGACACTTCCATGGGAATGCCAAAGTGGGCAAAGACAGCGCCGAATACGTCGAAGATGCCGGTGGAGATGGCAACGCTGCCCTCGGGAATGAACAGGTTAACCAGCAGCGAAGCGCCTGCATACAGAAGGCCGATGGTCAGGCCGGCGATAACGACGGTGCGCACGAAGGCCTTGACGCCACCCTTAAGGTCGTTGAGGAACACGCCGACAGACTCAGCGCCGCCAACGCCCTGGATGATCCAGGCAAGCGTACCGAAGAAGCCCCACGCAGTTGCGAAGTTGCTCATGTCGGGAGCCATGTTAGCGGGAGTAGGAGCCGTAGCGAACTCAACGCCGCCAAAGGCAGCAGCCAGGGACAGCAGGATGAACACGGCGGTCAGGCCGAGAGCCGCGGTCGAACCGAAGGAGGAAATGGAGCCGATCCACTTAGCGCCCTTGGTCGAAACCCACGTGGCGATAGCAAAGACGACGATCTCGATAATGGTGATCCACAGCTGCGAAAGCTCGGCGTTGGCACCAAAGAACACGTAGCTCGCGTAGATGATGACGTTGGGCAGGACGGACGCAAAGAAGAACAGGTTAACGAACCAGTAGCTAAATGCCGTCAGGAACGCCCAGCGACCACCCATCGAGGTCTTAACTCATGCGTACACGCCAGACTCGGAGTCCTTGTTGAGGCCGACGAACTCGGCGGTAACCAGGGTATAGGGGACAAAGTACAAAAGCGTGGCGAAGAAGAACGACGGCGCAGCTGCCAAGCCGATGGCCGCGTTGTTGTTGATGATGTTCTTGATACCGAACACGGCGGCGACCGTCATGCCCAGCAGAGCGAACGAACCGATCGTTCCTCGTTTTTCAGAGCTCATAAGCCCTCCCAATCATCCGTTATATCTCATCTAAAACCGTCCGGGCTGCAAGCGCAATCGTGGACGGCGCACCTGCTAAGGGGAATGGGGAAAAGGGAGTCAACAAAGCCATCCCCCTTAACGGCACGAAGCAAACGCCCAAACGGACGAATACTACTTGTTGGGGAAGGAATAACCTTCAACCGTCACGTGCAGTACCACGACGCGGGGATCCGCGGCATCGGCCACGACACGGTAGGCCTCGTCGATCTCGACGACGGCAACGCCGCCGGCGGGAATCGTCACGGTCTCCCCCGTACCCTCAAAGCGCTCACGATCGTCGATATCGCTGTAAGCGCGCGTGCAGGTGAGGCCTGCCTTGGGGGCGACCTCGACGGTCAGGTCACCGTCGAGCGGAGCGAGCACGGCATGGTAGCGACGGTGACCGACCAGATCGGCGGTAGCCGCCTCGTGGGCGTTCACCCACCAGTACACCAACGAGTCGCCGATGGAGTAAGCCACGTCGTGCTGCAGGTCGGCAACGCCATCGAGCGCCTGACCGGTGCGCATCCACTTCTTGACGGACTTCATCTGAGCGTCGAAATCGGCGCGCGAGTTAAAGACATGCATGACTTATGCCTCCTTAATGGGTGCCAGCGCCTGAGCCAGATCGGCAGACGTCAGCGGTCGCAGGGACACCTCAAAGCTGAAGCTCTCAAAACGGGTGCGGTAGGAATCGAGCACCTCGGAACCCCAAGAGTTCGAGCCAAGGCCGAGCAGCTGGTCGTTGATGTTGACCGTGACCGTGTCACCCTTGACAAGGTCGTAGACGTGCTTGGCGTTATCGATGGCCTCGCAGCTATAGGGCCATGCCGAGAACGAGAACGGGTTGGAAGCGGCGTCGGCCGGACGAGTCACCAGCACGCCGTCACCGTGGCTGGAGCGCAGGGCAACCCAGCGGGTACCCTCGCGGTTGGCGCAGTCCTGAGGCATAACGTAGGGCGTGAACATGTCGTCGACCGTAGTGCGGTAATGACCGACCGGGTTGGCGCGCAGCGAGTCCGGATAGTTCTCGCCCGGGCCGTGGCCATACCACTCGACGGCACGATCGCAACCGGGAACCTCGAAGGAGATGCCAATGCGCGGGATGATATCCGAGTAATCGCCGTAGGGCTCGCCGGAAACCTTGAGGTCGACGCGGCCGCTCGGAAGCACGGTGTAGACGAGCTCGACGCGCATGCCGAACGCGCGGACGGGAGGAGCGATACGCTGGCTCACGGTAACGACGACCGCATTGCCGTCCTGCTTCCAAGAAACCTTGCGGGTAGACGTCTGCATCACATCGATGAAGTTGTCCTTCCACAGGGAGTCATACTCCTGAGCGTGGTTGTCGACGAGCGGATGCCAAAAACCAACCTGGGGACCAGAGGCCATGACGTCGCGGCCGGATGCCTTCCACTCGCTCACGGTACCGTTGACTTTGCTGAAGGCCAGCTCGCCGTTGAGGGAGTGAATGCGGATCTCCTGCTCGCTCTCTTCGACCGTAAGTTCAGGACGAGCGGGGGCCACGATGGCCGGTGCCGGATGGTTTGCGATGGCAAACTGGCTTGCGCCCAGCTGGAACATCGGCTTGCACCAGGCGTGAGCGGCCATGGTGTAGGCGCGCACGGTCAGCAGGGTCTCGCCCACTGCGGCCTCGCGAATCACCAGTGGCAGCTGGACGGACTCGCCGGGGGCAACCGCGCCGGGCATGAGCGTCTTGCGGCAGACCACGTCGCCGTCCACCAGGGTCTCCGCCGACAGGCAGACATCCTCGAGAGTGGTAAACCAACGCTTGTTGGTGACGGTCAGCTCGCCCGCCTCGGCATCGTAAGCCATGCGAACCGGGCAGATGACCTGACCATACTCAGTGAGGCCTGGGCTCGGCTGCTGCCAAGGGAACACCATGCCATCGATGCAGAAGTTGCTGTTGTTGGGGTAATCGCCGTTGTCGCCACCATACATATCGTAGGCAACGCCGTCCTCGGTCACAGCAGCCAGACCGTGGTCGCACCATTCCCAGATAAACTGGCCTTGGATGCAATCCCAGCGATCGAAGACCTCCTGATACTCGGACAGGCCTCCGGGGCCGTTGCCCATGGAGTGACCGTACTCGCAGTTGATGCGCGGCTTGGGGAATGGATGCTCACCAAAGTCGTTCATCTGCGACACGCGGGAGTACATGGTGGAGATAACGTCGACGGTATCGGCGTTGCGGTCCTCCTCGTAATGGACCGGACGACCGTCGAGCTCGTGAGCCTTGACGTACATCGCGCGGATGTTGCAGCCATAGCCGCTCTCGTTGCCCATCGACCACATGATGATGCACGCATGGTTGCGCTCCTGCATCACCAGGCGCTCAACACGGTCGACGTAGGCCGGCTCCCATGCCGGGTCGTCGGTGACCAGGGCGATATTGCCGATATTCTCGAAGCCGTGGCTCTCCATATCGGTCTCGGCGACCAGCATGATGCCATACTCGTCGCACAGCTCGTAAAAGCGCGGGTCGTTGGCGTAGTGGGAAGTGCGCACCGCGTTGATGTTGTGCTGCTTCATGAGCTCCAGGTCGCGACGCATGCGATCGAGGCCCACGGCGCGGCCCTTGTGATCGTCGTGATCGTGGCGGTTGACGCCATGCATCTTAAAGTAAGTGCCGTTGAGGTAGATATGATTGCCCTCGACCGTCACCTCGGCAAGACCCTGGCGATGCGGAACGTACTCGCTGACCTCGTCACCGTCGTAGACCTCAAACGTAAGGTCATAGAGGAAGGGGTCCTCGGGGTTCCAGAAGTGGGCATCGGTCACGCTGCATTCGGCATGGCCGTCGACGCACTCACCCGTAGCCACCACGTTCTCGCCATCGCTGAGCGTATACACGACGTGGCTTGCACCCTCGGCAACCGTATCGAGCGTGATCAGAGCGGCATCGCCCTCGCGGTGCGTGCGGAACCTAAAGTCGACCAGGTGCGCGGCGGGACGCTGCATAAGGTACACATCGCGGAAGATGCCCGAGGCCCACCACATATCCTGGTCCTCGATGTAGCTGCCATCGCTGTACTGCAAGACCTTAACCGCAAAAAGGTTGTCTCCCTCGACGAGTGCGTCGGTCACGTCGAACTCGGCGGACAGGCGCGAGCCCTTGGTCATGCCGATAAACTGGCCGTTGACGTACAGCTCGCCATAGCTCTCGATGCCGTCGAAGCGAATGATCTCGCGAGCGCCGGCAGGAACGGCGGGAAGGTTGACGATGCGCTGGTAGACGCCCGTGGGGTCGTCGGAGGGAACGAACGGCTGGTCCACCGGGAACGGGAAACCCTCGTCGGTGTAGGCAAGGTTGCCATAGCCGTCCACCTGCCACAGGTGCGGAACCTCCACGTGATCCCACTCGGGCTTGTACGTGGAGAGTTCCTCGTTGGAGACGGCAGCGGGGCCCTCAAAGAGGCGGAACTGCCACGAGCCGGACAGCTGGACAAACCCGCGCGACAGCTCACGGCTGTACGTTGCAGCGAGATCGGCGGTCTCGTAACCCATAAAGTACGCATGGGGTGCCAGGCGGTTCCTGTGGGTGAGCGCTTGGTTTTCCCAATCGTTAATGGCGTCCATGGTGATGCTCCTTCGTCATCGTAGTGATTCTTGTGCAACCGGTTGTCCTTATCTTACGGGCGATGCAAAAAACTGTGCAACCGGTTGTCCGCTGAACGGTCGATTTGGCCGGGTTAACGGTGCAACCGGTTGTACAACCGCGACACTTATGTCACCCTGAGTATCGAAACTCAGCGCAAGACATCGTTCTTAAGCTCGTAGGCAACCCCCACGCCCGCTGATATCTCACCCATACGAGACGTATTCGATTGCGGCTTGGTTGCAAAACGACACCGGTCACCGGATATCATGAACGCTGTTCAGGCGCACTATAGTAAGCTGTATCCGCACCAGCCCGTATCAGCGACAACATCGACCGCATTTTCCAGGAGACGCCATGACCCAACCAGTTCGCACCGCACCTACGCTTGCCGAGGTTGCCGCAGCTGCCGGCGTATCGCGCTCCACGGCATCGCGCGCTCTCAACGATTCGCCCCGCATTAGCGAGGAAACCAAAAAGCGCGTCCGCGCGGCGGCCAAGGAAGTCAATTTTGTCCCCAACGCTCGTGGCCGAGCGCTCGCTGTCGGGCGCACGGAAATCATCGCCGTACTCGTGACCGAGCCCCTGAGTGAACTCTTCAGCGACCCCACCTATAGCGAGTTTTTGAGCGGCATTACCGAGGAACTGTCGGAGTCGTCCTATCTGCCCGTTATCTTGCAGGCGTCTTCTACGCATGAGCGCAACCGCGCACGCGAGCACTTTGAGCGCCGCTCGTTCGACGCCGTGATCGACGTCTCCCCCTACAAGGGCAGCGAGCTGCTCGAGGTGCTGCGCGAGCTGGGCGTACCTACCGTGTTGTGCGGCCAGCTCGAGGGCCACCCCTATCGCGATGTGTTCTCGACGGTCTACTCTGACGACGAAGAGGGCGGACGCTTTGCAGCGCTCGCTATGAAGGAGCGAGGGCGCAAAGATATCGTCGCCGTGTTGGGACCGCAAGACAACCCCGCCGTTGTCGACCGCCTGCGCGGCTACCGCGCCGTCTTGGGCGAAGACCTCCCAGACGCAAACGTTATCTATACCGGCTGGAACAACGGAGACGGCTATCAGGCCATGCACCAGATCCTCGCGCGCGAGATTGCTTTCGATGGCGTGCTCTGCGGATCGGACCGTATCGCGGCTGGCGTCATCACCGCACTCAACGAGGAAGGCCTATCCGTTCCGGCGGACATTTCTGTCGTCGGCTTCGACGATCACGAGATTGCGACGCGCTGCGTCCCCGCGCTCACGACCGTCCGCCAGCCCCTGCGCGAAGAAGGCCACATGGCCGCCAACATTGCGCTCGACATGATCAAGGGTGCCGAGCCCACCACCTCCGTGATGCACATGCAGCTGATCCAGAGAGACTCGCTATAAGAAATTGGGGCAGGCTTTCCGCCAGACAGTTGTTACGGAAAGCCTGCCCCGTTTTGAGTGCTCATTCTGGGGCACAGTTTCCGTTAGACAGCTCAACCGGAAACTGTGCCCCATTATTTTTCCGAATTCTGGGTCGCGCTTTCCCAGAGGACCCCCTTTGGGAAAGCGCGACCCGTTCTGGACCCGGGACGCGCTTTCCGCGACGCCCGGTCACCCCATGCCCTCACAATCTCGGCGTATAAAAAACGAGGGAAGGCACACGTCCTTCCCTCGTTGCGGGCAATATGTAGCCGCTCGCCTATATCAGGCGCAGGCTGACGTCCTTGAGCTGGGCTCCGCTAACGGCACTCGGGGCGCCCGACATGAGGTCGGAGCCGCTGGCCGTCTTGGGGAACGCCATGACGTCGCGGATGGAGTCGGAACCGGTGAGCAGCATGCATACGCGGTCCAGGCCCAGAGCGAAACCGCCCATCGGGGGCGCACCAAACTTGAGGGCCTCCATGAGGAAGCCAAACTGAGACTCGGCGCGCTCCTCGGTAAAGCCCAGGAGCTTGAGCATGGACATCTGCATCTCGGCGTTGTGGATACGCATACCGCCGCCGCCGGCCTCAAAGCCGTCCATGACAAAGTCGTAGGTGCAAGAACCGGCTGCCAGCGGGTCGGCCTCGATCTTGGCGATGTCGGTCTCGGTCGGCAGAGTGAAGGGCTGATGCTCGGCGGCATAGGCCTTGCGGTCCTCATCCCAGTGGAACAGCGGGAAGTTGACGACCCACAGGAAGTCGTGGCCCTCGCGCTTGATCTCGAGCGCGTTAGCCATGTGGGAACGCATGCCGCCCAGGATCTCGTCGGAGAGCAGGCGCGGGCCGGCGGCGAACATCACAAGGTCGCCGGGCTCGACGTCCATGCGCTCGCGCAGAGCCGCCATCTCCTCGTCAGAGAAGAACTTGACGATGGGGCTGTTGATGGAGCCGTCCTCGCGGAAGGCGATCCAGGCCAGACCCTTGGCGCCAAACGTGGAGGCCACACCGGCAAGCTTATCGATCTTGGCACGTGCCCAGGCACCGGCGCCCTTGGCGTTGATGGCCTTGACGACAGAGCCCTCCTCGTTTGCGGCAGTCGCAAAGACCTTGAACTTGGAGTTGGCAAAGATGTCGGTCAGGTCGACCAGATGCATGCCATAGCGGGTATCGGGCTTGTCGGAGCCATAGGTGTCCATGGCCTCCCAATAGTCCATGCGACGCAGCGGCGTGGGCATCTCAACACCCATGCGGCCGAAGGCATCGGACAGGACTTCTTCGAGCGCGCTCATAACGTCGTTCTGGTCCACGAAGGACATCTCGATATCGACCTGGGTGAACTCGGGCTGACGGTCGGCGCGCAGATCCTCGTCGCGGAAGCACTTGGCAACCTGGTAGTAGCGCTCGACGCCACCGACCATAAGCAGCTGCTTCAGAAGCTGCGGGGACTGCGGCAGGGCGTAGAAGTTGCCCGGCTGGATGCGGCTGGGGACGATGAAGTCGCGGGCGCCCTCGGGCGTAGACTTGAACAGGGAGGGCGTCTCGACCTCCATGAACTCACGGTTGTGCAGCGCCTCGCGAATGGCAAAGGTAAAGTCGGAGCGCAGCTTGAGGTTGGCCATCATCTCGGGACGACGGAGGTCCAGATAGCGATAGCGCAGACGGGTGTCTTCGCTGGTCTCGATGCCGTCCTCGATCTGGAACGGCGGGGTGACGGAAGTGTTGAGCACCTCGGCGTGGTCGGTCAGGACCTCGATCTCGCCGGTCGCGAGCTTGGCGTTGGTGGTCTCCTCACCACGGGAACGCACGACGCCGTGGATCTTGATGGGCCACTCGGGACGCATGGTCTCGGCGATCTTAAAGGCGTCGCCGTCGGAATGCTCGGGGTCGAAGGTGAGCTGCGTGATGCCCTCGCGGTCGCGAAGGTCGCAGAAGATAAGGCCGCCGTGGTCGCGGCGACGGCTCACCCAACCGGTGAGGGTGACCTCTTCGCCCACGTTCTCGCGGCGAAGCTCGCCGCAGGTACGGGTGTGCATGGAATGCTCGTCGATGGGACGGGTCTGGCTCATACCAGTGATCCTCCTTTATGGATCTGTGCCGCCCCGTGTCGTTCCGGGCGGCGTCGTACAGATTTGCCCAGCCTGCGTAAACCGCGCAGCCAGACATGGCGTTCTATCTTATCGCACCTGTGTCGATGTGCCACGGAAAAGTGACTCCTGCCCAAAGACTTGACGGAGACGAAACAATTGACGCACCGCGGCACCCGCCCGCGCTCGTCACGTGCGACAATGTGCCCCAATACAACTGCACTCGGAAAGGCCCCTCATGACCGCACGCCTCATTGTTATGGATATCGACTCCACCCTCATCAACCAGGAGGTCATCGACCTGTTGGGCGAGGAGGCAGGCGTGGGCGAGCAAGTTGCGCAAATCACCGAGCGCGCTATGCGCGGCGAGCTGGACTTTAAGCAAGCGCTCGAGAAGCGCGTGGGACTGCTCGCCGGCCTGGACGAGAGCGTGTTCGAGCGCACCTTTGAGCGTGTGACATTTACCCCCGGCGCACTGGAGCTTGTGCGCTCGGCGCACAGCAAGGGCTGGAAGGTCGGCGTGGTAAGCGGCGGCTTTCACGAGGTCGCCGATAAGATCGAAGCCGCCGCGGGTATCGATTTTTGCCTGGCCAACCGCCTGGAAGTCATGGACGGCAAGCTCACCGGTAAGTTGGCTGCCGACATTGTGACCAAGGAGTCCAAGCTCATCCAGCTGCTGGACTGGGCAGTTGAGTGCGGCGTCGATATGGCCCACACCGTCGCGATTGGCGACGGTGCCAACGACATCCCCATGATTCAGGCCGCGGGCACGGGCATCGCGTTTTGTGCCAAGCCCAAGACGCGCGAGGCCGCCCCGTTTGCCATCGACGAGCGCAACCTGATGCTCGCCATGGACATCATCCTGCGCGACTAGCCGATCCGTCCAACAATTGAATCAGTCTGTCCTATAGTTTCCGAACAATTTTGTCTTAGTGTTCGGAAACACACCCTTTGAGTGCTAGACTTTGCGCCGTCGAAGGGAACATATATGGATAAGCGAGATCTTGAGCAGCTGCTGAGCGATGTTGCCGGCGGATCAGTCACCCCTGCCGATGCCCTTACGCGCATCCAGACGGCTCCGACCGCCGATTTGGGCTTTGCGCAGCTCGATCTTTCGCGCGGAGTGCGCCAGGGAGCCGGCGAGGTTGTCTACGGTGCCGGTAAAACCGCCGAGCAAATTGCCGCCATTATCAAAGCATTACTCGATGCAGGCCAGGAGCGCATCCTGGTCACACGCTTAGATGCCGAAAAAGCCGCGCACACCGCTGAGCTTCTTGGCAACGACATCGACCTGGGATATGCCCCGGACGCCCAGCTCGCCTTGGTTGGTGGCAAGCCCTCCCCCACCGGCAACGGACGCGTTGTCGTCGCCTGCGCCGGCACGAGCGACCTGCCCGTCGCCGAAGAGGCGGCACTGACGGCCGAGTTCTACGGCAACGAGGTCGATCGCCTCTACGACGTGGGTGTCGCCGGCCTGCACCGCCTGCTCGCTCATGCCGAGGAACTTGCCCAGGCGCAGGTGGTCATCGCCATCGCCGGCATGGAGGGCGCCCTGGCGAGCGTCATCGGAGGCCTGGTGAGCTGTCCGGTCATCGCCGTCCCCACCAGTGTGGGCTATGGCGCAAGCTTTGGCGGCGTAGCCGCGCTGCTCGCCATGCTCAACTCCTGCGCCAGCGGCGTTTCTGTTGTCAACATCGACAACGGCTTTGGTGCCGCCTACCAGGCAAGTCTTATCAATCATCTGAGCGCCGGCACGCCCTGCGCCCGCTAAGGAGCATTTCATGTCCAACCATCACCACACGCTTATCATCGACGGCACCTCGGGCATCAGCGGCGATATGACCGTCGCGGCCCTGCTCGACCTGGGCGCCAGCGAGAAGCATCTGCGCGAGCAGCTCGCCACGCTGCCGGTCGACGGCTTTGAGATTGCCGTTACACGCGCAAACAAGCATGGCATCGACGCCTGCGACTTTGACGTTCAGCTGGCAGAGGAGCTCGAGAACCACGACCACGACATGGCCTGGCTCTACGGCAACGAAGCGCCTGCCGAGCACACGCACGAGCATGAGCACCACCATCATGATCATGGCGAGCACGAACACGAGCACTGCCACGAGCATGACCATGAGGCCCACGGTCATGGCCACGAGGGTCACCATCACGCCCACCACCATCACCACCGTTCTTTGGCGGATGTCACCGCCATCATCGATGACTCGCAGCTAAGCGATGGCGCCAAGCGTCGCGCGCTCGCCATCTTTACCGCGCTCGCCGCCACCGAGGCCAAGGCCCACGGCAAAACGACCGAGACCGTCATGTTCCACGAGGTGGGCGCCATCGACTCCATCGTCGACGTCTGCTCTGTCGCCATCTGCCTCGATGACCTAGGTATTGAGGACATCGTGGTCGAGTCGCTCTCCGAGGGTCACGGCACCATCCGCTGTGCCCACGGCCTTATGCCCATTCCTGTCCCCGCTGTCGTCAACCTGTGCCAAGCGGGCAATATCGCCCTCACGCCCGCGCCGGTCGCCGGTGAGCTCGTGACGCCCACGGGCGCCGCCATCGTCGCCGCACTGCGCACGTCCGAGCACCTGCCGGCCCGCTACCGCATCGAGGCCGTCGGCTACGGCGCCGGTAAGCGCCCCTACGAGGGTTGCTCCGGTACGCTCCGCTGCCTGCTCGTTCACACGGACGCATAGCCATGGATGCCCGCAAGGCAAAAAGCCGCGCCGCCATCGTCGCGGCGTTCTCCGAACTGCTGCGCGAAGAGGACTACGGCAAAATCACCGTCGGCGACATCATCGCTCGCGCCCATGTGGGTCGGGCCACGTTCTATGGCCTCTTCAAGAGCAAAGATGACCTACTGTCCGAACTCGTGAGCGACATCTGCACCCACGCCCTCGACGACGATGGCACACCGCTCGATGACCCGCTCGTACAAGTCGAGCATATCCTCAACAACCTCTGGGAACGCCGCCAGGGCGTACGAGCCCTCGTAGCCGGCGCCGGCTCACGCGTCTTCGCCGACTGCTTACGCAAGACCATCATGTCACGAGCAGCCGAAACCGTCCCCACCGACCCAAACGGCCCCGCCGCCACCATGGACCGAAGCTTCCTACTACACCACATAGCCTCAAGCTTCGTAGGAATGGTCCAATGGTGGGCCTGGCACAACTTCCAAGCCGACAAAGCCGACGTAGCCAAAGATTACCTATCAGCCATAAAGCCTCTCTTCACCTAAGTAAGAAGCTCATCCCAAAGCATCACCCCAACCCAGGGCGCCACGCATCCCAAAGTGCCAACAACAGCTCAACGCCCCTATCAGCAACAAGCCCCTCCCATCCAAATTCAGATATATGTTGGGTTGCTTGCTCGAGCGCAGCAAAGATCCCACAGCTGGCCGCATGGGGTAACTTCCCAGCGCATTCCGCACTGATATCTTCTGTATTGAAGACGTCGATGATGCACCCGTATACCA
>CABSAN010000050.1 GCA_902475785.1 uncultured Collinsella sp. | reverse complement strand
CCTTGATTCTCATTTTCATTGCAACAGCCTCAGGACTCAGCGCAACGCGTTGCGCTCGGTGTCCCTATTTTCATGAAAGGCCCAGCAGTAGGACGCAAGCAAAGTGGGCCTTTTATCTGCAGTTATATGGTGTTCAATGATGCTTGGTGAATAGTAGGGGTAGCATTAAATCATATCTCCTAAAGCGGGTGCCGACGGTTCGAATCCGCCCGGGGGCACCAGAGATTGATCGAGCCCGGTACCGCTATGGTGCCGGGCTCTTCTGGTTTAAAGTCACGTTCATCCATGGGCGGCAATCCCACATCAAAAGAAAAGCGCCCGCTTGCCGGGGGAGCAAGCGGGCGCTTCTGAGCGAATGTGTTTGCGGTCTAAACCGCTCGGAGCAACAAGCGATCGACGTTAGTTGCTAGACTCGGAGTCGTCGCCGGAGCCGGAGATAGAAACCGTCAGCGTAATCGTGCTGTCGGTGGACTGCTTGCCGGTGGGGGAGACGCCCGTAACGGTGGCATTCTCGTTGCCGCTCACGGGGTTGCCGTTCTGATCGCAGAATGCGATGTTGTAGAAACCGGCGTTGTTGAGCGCGGTGACGGCGGCGGAGATGCTCTTGCCGTACAGGTTGCCCGGGACGCTGGCCTTGCCGGACTTCTTGGCGATGACGACGGTGATCGTGGCACCGGGCTTCTGCTTGCCGCTGGGGTTCCAGCTAATTACGGTGCCCTCGGTAACCGAGTCGTTTTCCTGGTAGCTCACGTCGACGCCAAAGCCGGCCATGTCGAGAGCGTTGCGCGCCTGGGCCTCGGTCATGTCGGTCAGATCGGGCACCGAGGTGGTGTCCGGGCCGCTGGAGACCTTGTACGAGATGGTCGTGCCCTTCTCGACCTCCTTGCCGGCAACAGTGCTCTGCTCAAAGACCTGGCCCTCTTCGGCCTCATTGGCTTCCTCCGAAGCGCTGCCCTTCAGGCCCACGCTTGCCAGTGCGGCCTCGGCCTGGTCCTTGGTCAGGCCGACGAGCTGCGGAACCTCAACCTTCTCGGAGGGCTTAGGGCCCTTGGAGACTACCAGGTTCACCCTCGTGCCCTTGGCCTTCTTGGTGTTGCCGTTGGGGGTCTGCTCGGCGACCTTTCCCTCGTCGACATCGTCGTTGTAGCTCTGGTCGACGGTGCCAACCTCAAGGCCGGCTTCCTTGATCAGCTCAATAGCGGTTTCCTGGTCCTTGCCCAGCACGTCGGGCACCGTGACCTGTTCGCCACTGAACATGCCCGTGGCAAAGGCCACTACAACGCCAATCACGGCGACGGCGGCAATCACGGCGGCGATAATCTTGTTCTTGTTGGACTTAGGCTTCTCGACCTCGTAGGAGCCCGTGGAGCCCGAGACAGCGCTACGGGCGGTGTTCTGACCGCTCACGCCCGAGACGGGACGAACCATAGCGCGCGTTGAGTCGGAAAGCTCGCGAGTCTTGGTGGCGCCCAGCTCACCGGGGGCACCGATGATGCGCGTGGGCTCCGAGATGTTGACGGCGCGACCGGACAGGTAGCTGTTGAGCACCTGACGCAGCTCGTCAGCGGTCTGGAAGCGGTTTGCCGGGTCCTTCTCCATGCACTTGAGGATGATGCGCTCAAGGTCGGCGTCGACACCGGAGTTGATCTGGCTCGGCGGAATAGGCAGCTCGTTGACCTGCTTGAGTGCGACCGAGATGGCGTCATCACCGTCAAAGGGCACGCGGCCGGTGGCGCACTCGTACATCACGACGCCCAGCGAGTAGATATCCGAGGTGGGGCCGAGGTCCTGACCGCGGGTCTGCTCGGGGCTGACGTAGTGGGCGGTGCCCAGCACGTTGTTATCCTGCGTGAGATGGCTGTTCTTGGCGCGTGCGATGCCAAAATCCATTACCTTGATGTTGCCGTCGGGCAGCACCATGATGTTTTGCGGCTTAATGTCGCGGTGGATGATCTCGTGCTTGTGTGCGACCGAAAGCGCGGAGCTGATCTGCGAGCCGATCTGCGCGACCTTCTTGGGATCGAGGGCGCCGTGGCTCTTGATGCCGCTCTTAAGGTCGGTACCGCGCAGGTACTCCATGACGATGTAATAGGTGTCGCCGTCCTTGCCCCAGTCGTAGACGCCCACGATATAGGGGGAGGACAGGCCGGCCGCTGCCTGGGCCTCCTGCTTAAAGCGGGCGGCGAAGGTGGCGTCGCCGGCATACTGCGGCAGCATGATCTTGACGGCAACCGTGCGGTCGAGGACCTGATCTTGTGCACGGAAGACGGTCGCCATGCCGCCCGTTCCCACCTTATCCTTGAGGAGGTATCTTCCCCCGAGGACCCTCTGTTCCATTCCTGCTCCTAACATAACTATTCGCTCAACGATGTGTGTAGTACCAAATGTGTGGCCGCCGGGGCCGTGTGGCGCGTTGCCGCTAGCTCATCGGCCGCGGCGCGCCCCAAGTATCCGCTTTGATCACGGGCATCACGCTCCCTGTGCGGCGAGCGCCGCGGTCAGGACGATGCCGGCAATCTTGGCCGCCTCGACGTCGTGTTTGTCGAAATCCTCCAGGGCCACCGAGATGGCAACCGTGGGTGAATCGTAAGGTGCAAAGCCAACAAACATAGAGTTGACGTTGGTGCCGCCGGTCTCGGCCGAACCGGTCTTGCCGGCAACCTTGACGCCCGGAATCTGGGCATCGGTGCCGGTACCGGACTGGACGACAGCGAGCATGGCCTGCTTGACCTGGTCGGCCGTGGCAGAGCTGACAGCCTGGCCCAGCGAGCGGGACTGCGTGGTCTTAACCACGGTTCCGTCCGGGGCGAGTATCTGGGACACAAAGAACGGGTCCATGACTACGCCGCTGTTGGCGATAGCTGCAGCGATCACGCAATTCTGCATAACGGTGGTCTGCGGGCCAGGCGTGTGGTCCATGCCGACGGGCTGGCCGGCGCCTGCCCAAGCGGTCTCCCACTCGGTCATAAGCGACGGGTCGGCCATGATGGAAGCCGCGGTGGTCAGATCCTGACCGAGCTTTTGACCGTAGCCAAAGGCGTTGGCAAACTGGACGAGTGAGCTGGCACCGACCTCGTTTGCCACCTGGCCAAAGACGACGTTGGACGACACGGCGAAGGCCTGCTGCAGGCTGATGGTGCCGTAGCTCTCGTTGGCAGAGTTGGTGACCGGCGCGTTGCCAATATCCATGGAGCCGGGCGCCTGGTACGTGCTGGTAAGGCTGGCGGTGCCGGTTTCGAGCGCTGCGGAGAGTGTGACGACCTTAAAGGTCGAGCCCGGGGTGTAGAGCGCGTCCATGGCGCGGTCGTACATGGAACCGTCCTCGCCACCGCCCGACTGCATCAGGGCATCGATGTTGGTGTTGTCGTAAGTGGGCGAGCTCGCGCACGCGAGGACCGCACCGGTGCGCGGATCCATGACCACCACAGCGCCCTTAAAGCCCTTGAGCGCCTGCTCGGCAGCCGTCTGGATGCGCGAATCGATGGTGAGCTTGGCGGTATTGCCCGGCTGGGTCTGCCCCGCGAGCGACGCGATGGCGTTGTTCCAGCTTGAGTAATCCTTGGAGCCGGTGAGCGTATCGTTCATGACGCTCTCGATGCCGGCGGTGCCGTATTGCTGGCTCACGTAGCCCACCACGTGCGCGGCCATGTTGCCGTTGGGGTAGGAACGGGCGTAGGTGCCGTCCTCCTGCTGCAGCGACTCGGCTAGTGTCACACCGTCGGACGTGATGATGGAGCCACGCTGGATGTACTTGGAGCGGGCGATGGTGTGGTTGTTGGTCGGCATGTCCTGGTAGTCCTTCGCCTTGATGACCTGGACATAGGTGAGGTTGCCGATAAGGATGGCGAACAGCGCCGTAAAGGTAAACACGGCACGAGTCAGACGGTTGGCAAGTGCCACGCGGCCGAGCACGCCGGACTCAGGCGTGTCGAGCAGGCGACGACGCATGCGAGAACCCGCGGAGTGGTTGCCGTGGCCGTAGGAAGGTGCGTTGGCAAAACGCGTACCGGTCGGGGCAGCGGCGGATGCGACCTGGTCATCGGTGATGGCGGCCATGGTGCCGGTGCCGGTGAGCTCGGCTTCGCGTCCGGTTGCCTCGTCACCGGCGCGCAGCAGTAGCGCGACGATGATAAAGCTCGCCAGCAGCGAGGAGCCGCCCTGGCTCATAAAGGGCAGGGTGACGCCGGTCAGCGGGATCAGGCGGGTTACGCCGCCAACGATTAAGAATGCCTGGAAGCTGATGGCGGCCGTAAGGCCCGTGGCACTAAAGGCTGCGAGGTCGGATTTAGCGCGGGCAGCCGTGGTGAGGCCACGCACGGCAAAGAGCATAAACAGGATGAGCACGGCGCCGCCGCCCAAAAGGCCCATCTCCTCGCCGATGGCCGAGAAGATAAAGTCAGACTCGACGACGGGGATGTTGTTAGCCATGCCGTTGCCAATGCCGACGCCAACCAGGCCACCGTCAGCCAGCGAGTAAAGTGACTGTACGATCTGGTAGCCCTGGCCCTGGGCGTCCTTAAACGGATCGGCCCAAATCTGGAAACGCACCTGCACGTGCGACAGGAACTTGTAGGCGCCCACGGCTCCAACGGCCAGCAGCGCAAGACCGATGATGACGTACGAAAAGCGTCCCGTGGCAACATAGAGCATCAGCAAAAAGATGGTGTAGAACAGGACGGCCGAGCCCAGGTCGCGTTCGAAGACGACGATGAGCAGGCACACGCCCCACACGGCAAACAGCGGCAGCAGCAGGCGGAAGCGCGGAATCTTGAGGCCCAGGATCTTGCGGTTGGAGATGGAGAGCAGCTCGCGGTTCTCGGCCAGATAGCCTGCCAGGAACAGGACGATGAAGACCTTGGCGAACTCGCCGGGCTGGATGGTGAAGCCCGCGATGCGAATCCACAGCTTGGAACCCGAGATCGTGGTGCCGATAAAGATCGGCAGTATCAGCAGGATGATGCCGATAATGCCAAAGGTGTACTTGTAGCGCATGACCACGTCGAGGTTCTTGACCAGCGCGAGCGTTCCCACCATGAGCGCCACCGAGACAAACAAGATGATGAGCTGCGAGATGGCGAGAGCGGGGGCGAGACGCGTCACGAATGTGATGCCAATGCCCGAGAGCACAAAGACGATGGGCAGGATGGCGGGGTCGGCGCCGGGCGCCAGGATGCGCACGGCGATATGCGCCGCGGCGAAGGCGGCGAACAGGCCGATCGGCACGGCGAGCGTCTCAAAGGAAATCGTGGCACCCGCGGTGAGCACGTACATCGCATAGAGCAGGATGACGGGGAACGCCGAGGCGATGAGCAAGAGCAGTTCGGTGTTGCGGCGACTCATAAGCGGCACTCCCTTTCTAATTCTTATCGGAGGCTTCGGCCTCGGCTGACTGTTCGGCGGTTTTCTCGGAATCTGACTCGGAGGTGGATTCCTGATCGGTGTTGTTGCGAATCGTTTGCGCGTCAATCACCTGACGGGTCTGCTCCTCGTCAATCTGATGGCGGTACTTGGAAATGGTGTCCTGCGCATCGTCGACATTCGTTTGCGGAATGCCTGCCTTCAGGCGGTTTTGCGTGTCTTCGGGCAGGTCGGACAGCTTGATGCTGGTTTCGCTCTCGAGCCAGTGGAGCTCGACCCCGAGCGTCTTGCCGGGCAGGCCGCGCCAGACGGCGACATTGCCGTGGTAGGTTCCCAAGTAATAGGAGCCGGTGACGCCCGTGTATGCCCAGATGCCTGCTACCAGCACAAAGACAAGGGCCAAGACGGCGGCGATGGTGACATTGCGGCGTCGGACGCGTTTTGCCTCGCGCATGACGCCGTCGTCGACCAGGTCGACCACCACCACGGTCACATTGTCGTGGCCGCCGGCGGCGAGCGCCGCGTCCACCAAGTTGTCGACACAGATCTGTGCGGTCGAGGACTGCGTAGCGATGTTCTCGATATCGCTATCGGGAATCATGCTCGAAAGACCGTCGGAGCACAGAATCAGGCGGTCGCCTTCCTCGATGTGCAGGGTAAAGTGATCGGCATACATGGCGGGATCCGATCCCAACGCGCGGGTGATGACCGAGCGGTTGGGGTGGACGCGGGCCTCGTCGGCCGTAATCTCGCCGGCATCCACGAGCTCCTCCACGTAGGAGTGGTCGCGGGTCACGCGGATGAGCGTACCCTCGTGGAGCAGGTAGGCGCGCGAGTCGCCCACGTGGGCGATGGCGAGCGTGTCGTTTTCGATGTAGGCGCAGGTGGCCGTGCATCCCATGCCGGGTTTGCCCAGGCCGTTGAGGGCGGCCTCGATCACGGCGGCGTTGGCGGCCTCAACGGCTGCGGCCAGGCGCGCGGCGTCGGCGGACTGCGGCGCCGTCTTGGCGATGGTCTCGACGGCGATGGAGGATGCCACCTCGCCGGCGGCGTGTCCTCCCATGCCGTCGCATACGCAAAAGAGCGGCGACTGCACCAGATAGGAGTCCTCATTGTGCGGGCGTACACATCCGACGTCGGAGCGGGCGCCCCACATAAGCTGCGTGGTGGTGCCGGCGTCGTAGGTCGAGTCGGTCTCGATGCGCTCGTCGGTCAGCGGCTCAAAGCTCATGGTCGAGCCGGGATCTTTGAGCTTTGCCTCCACGGCCGCGACATCGATCTCGGCGGTGTCACTGGGAGAGACGGTGTCGGTCTTGGCGTTTGATTCGGAATCGCCGGTGTCCGGGGAGTCGGGCTCCTCGGACACGCGGGCGGTCGACTCGTCATCTTGCGGGCTGACGTCTATAGGCTCGGGCGTCGCAAAGTGCGACGGCGCGGGCGTGTTTTGCGACTGGGCGGCGGGCTCGGCCACGGCATCGGACTCGCTTGCGGGCGCAGGCTGCGGGGTCTTGGGTGCAGGGCCGTCCTCGGGGGATGTCCCCGCCTCGGGCGCCGGCGTAGACGCGGGCGCAACCTCGGATGCCGGGGCTATGGGAAACGCCGGCGCGGCGGGCTCGGGTGCCGCAAACACCGCAGCGCTCTCGTTGATTGCCGCGGCGACGGGCTCTGCAAAGTGAGCCGGCGCCGGGGTTGCTTCGGGCGCTGTGGGCTGTTCCGCAGCATGTGCGCCGATGGGCGCCGCTACGGCATCCTCTTCGTCCTCGTTATCGGCGAGATCCGAAATATCATGCGTTACATGCGAAAGAGGCAGGGAGAACACGGTGTCCTCGGGCTCCACGGGTGTGGAGTCCGCCGGAGCGGCGTGGGCCGGTGCAGCTACGGCGGCAGCCGGTGCCTCGGTCATGGTTGCGGACTTGTTCTCCTCGTCGATCATCGACGGTTCACCTTCATGACCACGTCGCCAATCTGGACTTCGTCGCCCTCACGCAGCGTCGCGGGCTCCACGAGCTGGCGGCCGTTGACGAGCGTGCCGTTAAGCGAGTTGAGGTCCTCGATGATGAGCGCCGGGCCCTGCAGCGAAAAGCGCGCATGCGAGGCCGAGACAAACGGCTCGTTGATGCAGATGTCCGAAGACGGCGAGCGGCCGACGATGACGGGGCCGAGCATGTCTACGTGGATGCCGCGGATGCCGCGCGGACCCTTGTCCACATCGATCGTCCAAATGGCCGAGTCGCGGCGCTGTCCGCGCACAAGTCCCACGCCGGTCTTCATGACGGCGAACAGGAAGATATAGAGCAGGGCGACCAGGACGATGCGGCCTGCAAAAAGGACGATATCGATGTTCATAAGCGACTATCCCCTAAATTCAAAGGTGCTCAGGCCAAACGTCAGCAGATCGCCGTTGCGCAGCGGGCAGCGCGTAATGCGGCGGTTGTTGACGAGCGTGCCGTTGGTGGAATTGAGGTCCTCGATCGACCAATCCGAGCCCGTAAAGGTGAGCTGGGCGTGGCGGCGCGACACGTTGGGGTCGCGCAGGGCAATGTCGGAAACTGAGCGCTCGCGACCGATGGTCACCTGTGCGGAGGTGATGCTATGGCTCTCGCCGCTCACGACGTCGACGAGCTGGGCGAGCGGGCGCTGCGGGGCGCGAGTGCTCGCCATGTTGGAGGCGATGCCGGCTGCGGCGCCTAGGCCCACGGCGGCACCGGTCGCGGCGGCTCCGCCCATGCCGGCAAGCGCGTCGCGCGAGACGGTCTGCGGCACCGGGATGGGTGCTGCGGCGGGGTCGGGGACGCTAGGCGCGAAGGGGTCTGCCACGGCAAGCGGGTCGGGAGCGGCGGCGCGAGGCGTCGGCTGCTGCTGGGGCATGGCGGCGGGGCGCTGCTGCTGCGGGGCAGCAAACTGCTGCTGGCCGGCGCGCGGGGCGCTGGCGGCACGGCTTGCCGCGGAGTTGTTCTGGCCCAGGCCGTTTTGATAGGCGCGCTCTTCTTCGTACAGGCGGCCGAGCGTGGGGGTATCGACGTTCTCGGCAAAGACCGAGAACTTGCCGGCGCGTAGCTGCGGATCGATCATAAAACGCACGAGGGGCTCGCCGACAAAGACATAGCGGCGCTTTTCGGCCTGCGCCTTCACAAACTCGCGGACCTCGCGCGAAAGCTCGGGGTAGAACGGGGCGAGCATGGGATCGTCGTCGGCGGCGATAAGGATGGTATAGAGTGCCGGCGCCGTGTTGACGCCGTTGATCACCAGAGTTTGATCCTCCATGTCGCGAGCGGCCCGCTTGGCAAGCTTCTTAAAGGAGAACGGGGCACGGGTGGCACCGAAGATGCCGGCCACGTGGTCCTCGAAGATGTTCAGGAAGTTCACGAAAGATCACTCTCCGTATAGGTTCTTTGGTATCCGAGCAAATATAGGCATATCCCAACGATTATAGAGGATAGGGTTCCCGCAACCGCCGCCTTGACGACGACCGCGGCCGCAAGGCTGGCAATTTCCATATGGTGTGCAAGACAGGACGCCGCTGCGCAGCCGATGCCGGTGACAGCGATGGCGGCGATTGCGGCAAGGTTTGAGCTCTGATCGGCACGCTTGGCATGGGCATTGAGCAGCGCGGATGACGCTGCGGCAGTTGCCGCGACCAGCACAAAGGCAGCCCAAAGGGGCGGGTCTCCCAGCGCTGCGGCAACGTTACCGAGCCCCAGCACGCCTCCGGCTGAAAGCGCGACCGTGGCCAGACGGGCAAAAAGCGCGCCCATGCCCGTTGCCGCGGCGGCGCTTGCCGGGCCGAGCCAAAATGACGCGACGCCGGCGGCGACCCCAGCTGCCAGGAAGGTATTGCCGGTCAGACAGCCAAGCGCGAGTGCACAGGTGAGCGTGGCGCTCGCGGCAGTCTCGGTGCGACCCCAGGCGATCCACCAACCGGACATGGCGGCGGCAAAGATCACCGCGACGGGCAGCATCGACAGGATGCCCTGTGCCTGCATGGTGGCGTTGGCCATGAGCACCAAAAAGCCCACAGCCGAGATGGCCGAGCCAATCTGGGGGGCCAGGCCAGCCGCCGCTCCGATCGCGATGGCCGCAATGACCAGGCCGGGAAGCGCCGCGACCCCGGCCGTTTGCATCAGCAAAAAGCTAAAGGTGCCGCACGTTAGCGCCGAGATAGCGCGCATGGTGTAGTCGCGCGCATGGCTCCAGCGCGTGCCCGCCCAGCCGAGTGCGGGGTCGACCTCGATGGCGTCGTCCTCGTAGTGCGACGGCTCGATATCGTCGAGCTCCTGCTCGTCATCCGAAAGCTCGCCAACCATTTGCTCCAGGCTGCGACGGCCCTCGCGTACGCTGCCCAGACCGGCAAGGAGCTGGTCGCAAAATGCCTCGATGCTGTTGGGGCGGTCCTGCGGCATGGGGGAGAGCGCGCTCATGAGCGCGGCCTCGGCTCCCGGGGGAAAGTGTGGTATCAGCTCGCTGGGATAGGTGGCGCCGCCGATGATGCGGTCGAGCGAGTCGGCGGGCGTGGCCGCCATAAAGGGAGCGCTGCCGCACAGGCCCTCGTAGATCACACAGGCGAGGGCAAAGACATCGGCGCGCTCGTCGACCGTGCCGGTCTCGATATCGAGCTGCTCGGGCGGCATGTAGCCGATGGTGCCGCCGCGTGAGCCGCCAAAGCCACCGGCGGACGACAGTCGCGCCATGCCAAAGTCGGTGAGCTTTACATTGCCCGAGTGGTCGATGAGCACGTTGGCGGGCTTAATGTCCAGGTGGAGTACGCCATTACTATGGGCGAAGGTGAGCGCCTGGCCCAGGGCATCGGCAATAGCCGCGGCCTCGTCAAAGGTAAGTGAGTGGCCGTCCACGCGGTGCAAAAACTCGGCCAGCGACATGCCATCGACATACTCCATGACTAGGTAGGCATAGGCTGTGTCGTGCGTAAAGTCGATGACCTGCACGATATTGGGATGTTGAAGCATGGCGGCAGTGTGCGCCTCGCGCAGGACATCCATGATGTCGCTGGCGGGCATGCCGGCACCGTTGATAAGGGGGATGCGCTTAATGGCGACGCGACGGCGCAGGTGCGTGTCGCGGCAAATCTCGATGGAGCCAAAACCGCCGGTCGCGAGCGTCTCGAGCGGCTGGAACCGCTTGAGCAGCTCGCGAGAGCTGGTGCCCTCCAAGGGAACGTCCGGCGAGAACCGGGCGGTATGTTGCGAGAAAAGCGGCATGGCCAACCCTCGTGCGTTTAAAGTTCGTTTGCGAGCGGCGGGCGCGGAGCCAAGCCGTTCGCGGTGGCATAGATGCTGCTAGTGTAGCACGCTCGGGTGCATGGTGAAGGTAGCGGGGCGAGGTGGCCTGTCTGGCTCGGCCTTAGTGCTTCTTCTTGTTCTTCTTCTGCTTGCGCTGTTTGGCCTTTGCATTCTTGGGCTCGCTTTCCTGCTTGGCCTTGGCAGCGGCCTTCTCGGCCTTCATCTTCTTGCGTTTGGTCTCGATGCGCAGTTTTTTGTTGATGCGCGCCTTGAGGAAGGAGCCAAACTGCTCGGCATCACCACGCACAAAGGTGTCCTTAGGGATCGTCACGCCCTGGTCGGCGAACATGGCCACAAAGATGCGCTCGCCGTCGAGTACGTGGTCGAGCTTCTCAAACGGGAAGAACTGCGACTTGCCGCTCTTGCCCCAGACCATCAGGCCGTCCTCGTTGGCGGCGACGCGGCGGTAGCGGCCGCCCATGGACTCGTCTGCCTCGACGGCTTCGATAAAGTCGCGGGCGAGCGTATGGTGCAGATTTTTGCTCCACCAGGCCAAAAAGGCGCCGAATACGATGAGGACGACGCCGAACTTGATCCAGTTGCCGCCGGCCACCAGCATGCCGATGCCGATGAGCGCGGCAATCGCAGCGGCGACGTACAGGGAGCCACGGCGCCTGGGCGAGGCGACCAGGCGGGCGAAATCGGTGACGAGGTCGTTTTCGTACTGGTACTCGTTGAGGTACAGGATGCCGTCATCGGCTGCTGCCTGCGTCTCGAGCGCGACCTCGACCTGGTCGGCTGCTTCGGAGGGAACGAGGTTGCTCTCTGCGTCTGCCATGCTCTTTGGACTCCTATCGCGGCGGGCTCGCCGCACGGGTTATTATGAATGCAGTATGCCGTGCGACCGCATGGCCGCCGCGGCAACAAGACTCAGTATACCCGGGGGAGCACCCATGGAATCGTTGTACCGAAAGTATCGCCCGCTCACCTTCGACTCCGTGGTGGGCCAGCAGCATATCGTCTCGACGCTCGAGCACGCCATCACCGAGGGGCGCCTGTCCCACGCCTACCTGTTCTGCGGACCGCGCGGCACGGGCAAGACCACCATGGCGCGCATTTTGGCCAAGGCGCTGCTGTGCCGCAATGCCGAGGCGGCGCGCGCCGAGGGTGCAAGCGGCTGCATGCCCGACGGTACCTGTGAGGAATGCGAGCTCATCGCCGAGGGCAACCACCCAGACGTCTACGAGCTCGATGCCGCAAGCCGTACCGGCGTAGACAACGTGCGCGAGGAGATCATCAACTCCGTTAACTTTGCCCCGGTGCGCGGCAAGTACAAGATCTATATCATCGACGAGGTCCACATGCTCACGACGGCGGCGTTTAACGCGTTGCTCAAGACGCTCGAGGAGCCGCCGGTGCATGTGATCTTTGTGCTGTGCACCACCGACCCGCAAAAGATTCTGGAGACCATCCTCTCGCGCTGCCAGCGCTTCGATTTCCACCGCATCGGTAACGAGGATATCGAGCGCCGTCTGGCATACGTGTGCGAGCAGGAGGGCTTCGACTACGACGACGAGGCACTGGCCATCGTGGCGCGCCATGCCAAGGGCGGCATGCGCGACGCGCTCTCCACGCTGGAGCAGCTGAGCGTTTTTGGCAACGGCTCCGTGCATGCGGACGATGCCCGCTCGCTTTTGGGCGAAGTTTCGGACCAGATTCTGGGCGAGTTTGCGCGCGCCATTGCCGATCGTGATGTCGCCGATCTGTATGGGCTTATTCGCGCGCAGGTCGAGGAAGGCAACGATCTGCTGGAACTGACGCGCGACCTGGTGGCGCACGTGCGCGACGTGTATGTTGCCTGCGTTGCCGGCGCCCGTGCCGAGCTGTTTGAGGGCGGGGCCGAACAGGCCGAGGCGCTTGCTGCCGAGGCCGCTGCCTTTGGCGAGCATCCTGCCGATCGTTTGGCTCGCGTGCTGACGGTGCTCGACGATGCCGCCTTGGAGATGAGGGGTGCGAGCGATGTGCGCCTGGTGCTCGAGATCGCCTGCACGCGCCTGGCGCGTCCCGAGGCCGATCTGACCATTGAGGCTCTGGCCGAGCGTGTAGCACGCCTGGAGGCCATGGTTGCCAACGCTGCCGTTCCGGCGAGCGTGGCTGCTGCTCAGGCCGCCGCGCCTGCGGCGTCCGTACCCGTTGCTGCTCAGCAGCCGACGCTGATTTCGGGTGCCCGAGCCGCTACTCCCGCGGCGACTGCCGCCCCCGCTGCTACGTCCGCGCATCAGGGCGGTATGCCTTGGGACCGTGGTGCTGCCGCTCCGGCGGCTCAGTCTGCGCCCAAGTCCGCGGCTCCTGCGTCGGCGCCCAAACCTGTAACGCCTGCACCTCAACCCGTTGCGGCTCCCGCGCCTGCGGCATCGACCGTGCCGGTGTCCAAGCCCAACACTGCCGCTCAGGTTGCTGCCGCCGGCGCCGCCGAGACCCCTGCGGTTGAGGATGCCGGCGAGCTCCAGCGCAAATGGGCCGAGGTTGTCGAGCGCGTCAAGGCTCGTCAGGCCTCCTACGCGGGACTTTTGCTCAACGCCCGCGCCACGTCAGATGACGGCTCCAAGCTCACGGTCTCGTTCCCCGCGGGCTCGACCTTTGCCATCAAGATGCTCGGACGCGCCGACACGCAGTCGGTGGTCCTGCCGACAGTCAGTGCGGTCTTCGGTCGTCGTACCGTCGACTATGTCCTGGATGGGGGTGGCACGCCGGCTCCTCAACATGAGGAGCATTCTCCATCTGCACGGGCTGCGGTATCTGCGGACCCGCAACCCGTGTCCTCGGCGGCCCCTGCATCCTCGAGCGCCAGCGCTCCGCAGCAGCAAGCGACGCCAGTGATGGCACCGACCCCGTCGGCGCCTGAACCCGTTGCGCCCAAACCGGCTGCTCCGGCCCCCGGGCCTAAGCCCGCCGCCGCGCCTGCGCCCAAGTCATCCGACCTGGCTAAGGCCCCCTGGCTGCGCTCCGACAACCCCGCCGGCGCTCCTGCCACGGGCAAGCTCCCGACCGAGCCCGCACCCCGAGCGCCCGAGCGCGCGTCCGCTCCCAAGGCTCAGCCCGCCGCGCCGTCTGCGCCGTGGGAATCCGAGCAGGTTCCCTACGACGATGTCATGGTCGGCGGTTTTGCTGCCGATGCCGGCGGGGACGATCTGCCCCCGTTCGACGTGCCGGGTGCGGCGTCCGCGCCCAAGCCCGCTGCAGCTGCCCCCAAAGAGGAGGACGCTCCTGCGGCTCCCTGGGAGTCCAACCCCGGCGCGGGCAGCCCCTTCGGCCATCAGGGCGCAGCCCCAAGCATCCCGCAGACCGAGGACGAGGCCAAAGCCCTCATCCGCAGTGTCTTCGGCCAGTCCACCATCTTCAAACCGGTGGAGTAGCTGTACGGGCGGGTATACTGCTCAGGAAGAGACTTCTTTGAACGGAGCGAGCTTATGATGTGGGAATATGTCCGTCTTGAGGACGATACGCAAATCTCGTATTCCGAAGTCCGCGAGGACAACACGGTGAAGATCGTTGTGGAGCGCCCACGCGATTGGGGCTTTGACACGGCGGAATGTATCTTGCCGGCATTCAATTGGGTGTCGCACGAGGGCTTTAGCGAAGCGGACCTCAAAGAACTCGATGATTTTGTGCGTAATAACGCCCCGCTTATCTTGCGTTTTGCTTACGAAGGCGGACGAGTCTATGCCTAGTCTCTTCCGACTCGGGCCGTACGTCATCTTTTTCTGGACAGGGGAGAACGGTGAACCCGTCCATGTTCATATAGCGGTCAAGCGCCCCACTGCCGAGGCGACCAAGATATGGCTTACTCGCTCCGGCGGATGCAAGCTGGCCCATAACAAGGGCGATATTCCTGCTCGGGATTTACGCGATATCATGCAGTTTGTTTCATCTAACCATGCGCTGATTTGCAAACGTTGGAAAGAAACAACCGGCGGGCTATCGTTCTACTGCTGAGAATCGCTCGCCGGGCTTAGGACTCCTAGCTCTTCAGGGGTTTTGTCCGGGCGCATCTGTATTTCGGACATGTGTAGTGTGGTGCCACGTATCTCGCATTCGAGCAGGCAGGTGCGCGACGGTCGGTCTAGGATGCTGAGGTCGATACGATACGCCGCATAGCTGTCCGCGTACTCGACTTGCTCGGCGTTGAGGGTTGCTCCGATTGTCAAGAAAGAGCCCGGTTCGGCATCGACAATCTTGGAGTCCTTTATCTTGACCTTGAACTCTTGGTAGAGGGACGGGCTGTTGTAGTAAATGGTTCGGGTTCCGTCGGTGCACTCATCGGTCGCTTCCCATTTGACGACGGGCTGGTCCGAGCTGGCTATCAGCAGTTCTGCTCCAAAGGCTATGGCATGGGTGATGACAACCAGCAATGCCCAGCCGACAAAGAGGTAGAGAACCACATATGCAACGGGGTGTTTTGAGCGGATGTTTTGGAGCGCGTCGGGGGCATTCATGGGGCACCTCCAAATTGCTATCTATGGCAATCAGATTATACCCCGCCGTCATGCGCGCCACCCCGAGCAGCGGTCCGGCATTTTGCTATCTAGCTGGATGCAGAAAATGTCGGGTTCCGGCCCTGCTAGATTTAGTTTGAGACATTATGCAACCTTGCATAATCTTGGGGCGCATCACACTCCGGGACATGTATATCGACTGAGGTAGCGCGACCGCCCCGCTCGCTGGCCGCGCGCCGTGGTACGATTTTTGAGTTTGAAAGTCTCGCCGCGTCCCGGCTGCCCTTGCAGCTTGTCGCGCGGCCGCACGTAAAGGAGCCATCATGGCCGGTATGAACATGCAGCAGATGATGAAGCAGGCTCGCAAGATGCAGGAGCAGCTTGCCGCCGCGCAGGAGAACCTCAAGTCCCAGACCGTCGACGCCTCTGCCGGCGGCGGTATGGTCAAGGTGACCGTTAACGGCGAGATGGAGCTCGTCAACCTCACCATCGATCCCGATGCCCTCGATCCCGAGGACGTCGATATGCTGCAGGACATGATCATGGCTGCCGTCAACGAGGCCGTCCGCGGCGTCAACGAGCTCGCCAACAAGCAGATGGGCGCCATCACCGGCGGCCTCAACATCCCGGGCATGCCGTTCTAAGACACGCATATATATGAGTGCGAATCACAGTCTGCAAAAACTGCTCGATGAGCTGGGTCGTCTGCCGGGCATTGGTCCCAAGTCGGCCCAGCGCATCGCCTATTACCTGCTCGAGGCCGATGCCGAGGAGGCCCGCCGCCTGGCCGAGGCCATCCTGGAGGTCAAGCAGGAGGTCCACTTTTGCAGCCGTTGCTTTAACTACGCCACGGCCGACGAGTGCTCCATCTGCCAGGACCCGATGCGCGATACCACTCGCATTTGCGTGGTGGGCGAGCCGCGCGACGTTCAGGCAATTGAGCGCACGGGCAGCTACCATGGCCTGTACCATGTGCTGGGCGGCGTAATCAGCCCCATGGACAAGATCGGTCCCGAGCAGCTGCATATCCGCGAGCTGCTGGCGCGCCTGGGCCACGAGGACATCCACGAGGTCATTATCGCCACCAACCCCAACATTGAGGGCGAGACCACGGCGAGCTACCTTGCTCGCACCATCAAGCCATTGGGCGTTGAGGTATCGCGTCTTGCGAGCGGCCTTCCCGTGGGCGGCGACTTGGAGTATGCCGACGAGCTTACGCTTGGCCGCGC
>CABSAN010000049.1 GCA_902475785.1 uncultured Collinsella sp. | reverse complement strand
AATATGGGGAACCGCCCCATTTTTCAACACCTTTCCCCACCCCTTCCCCCACCCCGCCCCACCACTCCACTCACCATATATTGCAAAACACCCCCAAGCATATGTTCGAAAACACAATATGTTGTGTTTTCAGCAAAGGCGTGATGCCACCTGTAGAACCACACCCGCGAACCTCAACCTTCAAGTTGACCTTGAGGCGATTTTTACGTCCCTTTACATGCCGTTCACATCGCCCCCAAACTCCCCCACCCAAGGCACGTGCGGCCCACCACCGCGACGCCAAGTGGCGAAAAATGGGACGGGCCCCAGATTGCCCATGCGCGCAAAAGTGCGTCTCGGCAATCTGGGGCCCGTCCCATTTAATATTTATAAATATGCAGGTCAGCGAGGTGCTAGCGATGTGCTAGCGGATGCGCCGCCAGATAGACCTCGGTCAGTTGCGTTCGGTCGACATGCGTGTAGACCTGCGTGGTCGAAATATCGGCATGGCCCAAAATCTCCTGCAGCACACGCAGGTCGGCACCGCCCGCGAGCATGTGGGTGGCAAAGGAGTGGCGCAAGGTATGGGGATGGAGCCCCACCAGTCCCACCTGGCGCCCGTAGCGCTCACAGATGGCATGGATGCCCTGGCGCGACAGACGGCGGCCGTTCTTATTTAAAAAGACCGCCGAGGTCTCGGTTCCGCGGGCATGGGCCGCCAAGCGAGAACGCCCCTCAGTTACATAGAGCGTCAGAGCTCGCGCCGCGCTTCCTACCAGCGGGGACAGGCGTTCCTTCGAGCCCTTACCGCGAACGAGCACAAAGCCATCGTCGATATGGATATCGCCCACATCGAGCCCCACCAACTCGCTCACACGCAAACCGCATCCATAGAGCACTTCCAAGATGGCATGGTCACGCAAGCCCATCTCGCCCTCGGGGAAATCTTGATCGAGCAGCGCCGAGACATCCTCCACCGATAGATACTCCGGCAAACGCTCAACCTTTTTAGGCAGGCGCAACGCCGCCGTTGGATTTTGGGCCACAGCCCCATCGCGCACCAAAAAGGCATGCAGGCCCTTCACGGCCGCAAGCGCACGCTCCACCGAGGCATCCGAATAGCCCCCATCGCGACGGTCGGCGACAAAGCCCTCCACGACCTGACGGGTCACCTCTTCAAAAGACACAATACCCGCCCGCTCCAGATAGGCGCAGTACGTCGTCAGGTCACGACGATAGGCCGCAATCGTGTTGCGCGCCAAACCCCGCTCGACCGCGAGGTAATCGAGATACTCCCCCGCCGCCACGGCGAGCGACGAGGGAGTAGCTTCGGTATGTTCCTTATTCGCCGGCACCCTTAGTCCGTAGCGAGGTTCATGGGCGTCACCTGCAGACGGTCGACACCCTCGTGCTGGCCGATCGAAGCGCGCACGAACTCGCGGAACAGCGGCTGCGGGTTGGTCGGGCGGCTCTTGAACTCGGGATGAGCCTGGGTTGCCACATACCACGGATGCACGTCGCGCGGCAGCTCGACCATCTCGACCAGGCGCTCGTCGGGCGACAGACCCGAGATAACCAAGCCGGCGTCCTCGAGCTGGTCGCGGAAGGCGTTGTTGAACTCAAAGCGGTGACGGTGACGCTCGTAGACGAGCTCCTCGCCATATGCCTCGCGAGCGAGGGTATCGGCGGCGAGCTTGCACGGATAGGCGCCCAGGCGCATGGTGCCGCCCTTCTCGGTCACGTCCTCCTGCGAGCTCATCAGATCGATGACGCTAAACGGGCCGTCCGGATCGAACTCGGAGGAGCTGGCGCCGGCAAGGCCGACGACGTTGCGGGCGAACTCGCACACGGCCACCTGCATACCCAGGCAAATGCCCAGATACGGAATCTTGTGCTCACGGGCAAACTCGGCCGCGAGGATCTTGCCCTCCAGGGCGCGCTTGCCAAAGCCGCCGGGGACCAGGATGCCCGAGGCGTCGCCCAGAACCTCGGAGACATTCTGCTCGTCGAGGCTCTCGCCGTCGACCAGCTGGACGTCCACATGGCGATCGTAGAAGACGCCCGCATGGTGCAGGGCCTCGATAACCGACAGGTACGCATCGGGCAGCTGCGTGTACTTACCCACGACGGCAATCTTCACCTTGTCGGCGTGATGGTTGGCGTGATTCTGTTTGCGCAGGAACTCGTTCCACTCGCTCATGTCGCGCTCACGCGGGTCCAGACCCAGGCGCTCGCAAATGCGCAGGTCAAAGTCCTGCTCGGCAAGCAGCTGCGGAACATCGTAAATGCTCGCGCAGTCCTCGTTGGTAAAGACGCAATCGGTGTCGACGTCGCAGAAGCTTGCGATCTTTCCGCGGATAGCGTCATCGATATGGTGGTCGGAGCGCAGCACGATGATATCGGGCTGGATGCCAAAGCTGCGGAGCTCCTTGACGGAATGCTGCGTGGGCTTGGTCTTGACCTCGTGGGCGGCGGCGATATAGGGAACGAGCGACACGTGGATGTAGCAGACGTTCTCGGGGCCGGCCTCCTTGCGGTACTGACGGATGGCCTCGACAAACGGTTGGGACTCGATGTCGCCGATCGTGCCGCCCAGCTCGGTGATGACTACATCGGAGCCGGTCTGCTCCTCGATGCGGCGGAACTTGTCCTTAATGGCATTGGTGACGTGAGGAATCACCTGCACGGTACCGCCCAAAAAGTCGCCGCGACGCTCGCGGGCGATCAAGCTCTTATAGATGGCGCCGGTCGTAAAGTTGGAATCGCGGGTCAGGTTCTCATCAATAAAGCGCTCGTAATGACCCAGGTCCAGGTCGGACTCGTAACCATCCTCGGTAACGAAGACCTCACCATGCTGGAAGGGGCTCATGGTACCGGGATCGACGTTCAGATACGGATCGGCCTTCTGCATCGTTACTTTGTAGCCACGCGACTTGAGCAGACGGCCCAGCGAGGCCGCGGTGATACCCTTGCCCAGGGACGAAACCACGCCACCGGTTACGAACACATGCTTGGTCATATTGAGTTACCTGCGCTTCCCGTAGAAGTTGTTTATCCACATCTTACGGGTCTTCATTGTAATACTCGCGCCGCGGACCGTTCGCAATTTTTCTCGCGTGCGATTGCATTTCTCAATCTTGAAACAAAACGCCGCCCGGTTTCCCAGGCGGCGTCGCTATGGCAAGGGTTACATGCTGCTATCGATCAGCAACCTCGTCCTCAAGCATTTCTTGAACGAGCATGCCGGTACGGACGCCCTCAAGATACCACTCGCCACGTTCGGTGAGGCAAATGCCATTTGCAAGCTGACCGCCGTCGTCGCTATAACGCGAGACGACATCAATCATGCCTTCGGAATCCAAGCGATCGATTGCGGCGCGGGCACGATACGGCGAAACCCCCACGCGCTCGGCAAGCGTTTTGCGCGAGAAACCATACGGCCCGCCATTGTCTTCGGTTTGCTGGTCGATCTCCATCAACACCAGCACCTCGACACGCTTCATATCGTTGACACTCGCACGACCCTTGCCCGCCATAGCAGCCTCCTCAAACCGAGCACGAGCATCTAACGCGCCGTGCGCGACCGACACACCTCACGATGGCAGGTAATATCCATCATGCGGCATCCCGCTAAGGATGAAACAGTTACGGTTATTGTATACCGCTCAAATTGTTTCTAGGCAGGTAAACAGCTATTTTTCGCCGAAATAGGCGCTTTATTGATCAAAAAGCCGTACCGGGCGCTAACCCGATACGGCCAAAATGCAATGCAATTACCGCGGTGCTTCAAACTTAGCGATGGAAGAAACCGCGGCGCTCAAACTTGGGCTCGCAGCACACGTTGATACCCAGTTTGCGCAGTACCGTCTCGTCCGTCGGCGAGATAATCACGCTAAAGAAGGCATCGCAACCGCGCAGCTGCTCCAGGCCCGAAAGGACGCGAGCGGCCGTCTCACTCGTGGCCGAGGTGATCGACAGCGCCATAAGCGTCTCGTCGGTGTGGAGGCGCGGGTTTTTGCTGCCCAGGAAATGCGTCTTGAGCTTGCTGATGGGCTCGATCGCTTCATCGCTAATGACCTCGAGCTCAAGGTCGACGCCCGAGACATGCTTAAGTGCATTCATGATGAGCGAGCTCGCGGCGCCCAGGCGCGTGGAAGTCTTGCCGGTCACCACGGAGCCATCGGGCATGACCATGGCACCCACGGGACCACCCGTCAGCTGCTCCCTGGTGAGGGCTGCCGAGCGCGCCGGTGAGTAGTTCTTATCGATGCCGGCTTTCTTCATAATAATCTTGAGACGGTCGACTTGCTCATCGCCCACGCCGGTACGGCGCACATTTTCGACCGCGGTAAAGTAGCGGCGGACGATCTCCATCTTGGAAGCGTCGCGGCAGGCATCGTCATCGGTGATGGCAAAGCCGACCATATTGACGCCCATGTCCGTAGGGCTCTGGTAGGGGCTCTTGCCCAGGATCTTTTCCATCAGGGCACGGACTACCGGGAAGGCCTCGACGTCGCGGTTGTAGTTGACCGTGGTCTTGTTGTAGGCCTCAAGGTGGAACGAATCGATGATATTGGCATCGTCGAGGTCAGCCGTGGCGGCCTCGTAGGCAATATTGACCGGATGCGTCAGAGGAAGATTCCAGACAGGGAAGGTCTCGAACTTGGCATAGCCGGCGGCCGTGCCATGCTTGTGCTCGTGATAGAGCTGAGACAGGCAGGTGGCAAGCTTGCCCGAGCCAGGACCGGGGGCAGTGACCACGACGAGCGGTCGGGTGGTCTCGACAAACTCATTCTTGCCGTAGCCATCGTCGGACACGATCAGATCGACATCGTGCGGATACCCCTCGATGGGATAGTGCAGCTTGGCGGGAATACCGAGCGCGTTCAGACGGTTGCGGAACACATCGGCAGCGGGCTGGCCGGCGTACTGGGTGATGACCACAGCCGCGACAGCAAAGCCGTTGCCGCGAAACAGGTCAACCAGGCGCAGCACATCCTCGTCATAGGTAATGCCGAGGTCACCACGAGCCTTGTTTTTCTCGATGTGGTTCGCGTTGATCGCGATGATAACCTCGACATCGTCGGCGATGCTCTTGAGCATGCGGAACTTGCTGTCCGGTTCAAAACCCGGCAGCACGCGGCTCGCATGATAGTCATCGAACAGCTTGCCGCCAAACTCCAAATAGAGCTTGCCACCAAACTGTGAGATGCGCTCCTTAATGTGAGCAGCCTGCAGCTCGATATACTTCGCGTTGTCGAAACCCTGGCGCATGTATGGCTCCCGTCCCGTTTCCAATTAATGTTCTAGGCGATTATAACGGAGCAGACCCTTCCCAACACCCAAGCAGCCAACGGGCACCAACCAAACACGCCATCGATAAGTTGCGGTGGAATAGTTCCCGTTTAACCCCTCAAGACGGCCAAACAGGAACTATTCCACCGCAACTTCCCCTTTTGGCGCAAAGTAATCTGACCCCTTTGCACCAACAGCAGAAACGTTGCGGGCAGAGAACGGACAGCGAACAGGCACCAGAGCGAGCAAGCTGTCCCCCTGCAGCAACAATGGCAGCGCCGCAGGTGGGGCAAAAGTCAGCGAAAGCCCGCCAGAGCGAGCAAGGTGACGTGAAAGAGGAGGGCATAGGCCTTTTGGCCATGCCCGACGATTGAACGTCAGATTGCCGCTCTGGCGGGCTTGCAGCGTCGAGTGGTTCCGGCGTTTGGTAAAACGCCGGAACACAAGAGCGCCCCCTCCCGCGCACGGAACGGAAGGGGGCTAAAGGTAGGAGTCTACCGGTGGGTTTACCCCACCGGACAGACGATGACCAGGTGATCCTCTACAGGATCGTCAAGGTTTCCGTGGGGTACCCGTTGGGTACTTAGATCAACACGCAGGCGACGGTCAGGATGATGGCGCAGACGACAGAGAGCGCGACGATGAGCTTAAGGGCAAACTTGAGCCAGGTCGTCCACTCGATCTTGGCCAGGGCGAGACCGCCCATGATGGCGCCGGAGGTCGGGGTGAACAGGTTCACGACACCGATGGCGGCGGAGAAGATCATGACCATGACCTCAGGCGAGAAGCCGAGCTTAACAGCCAACGGTCCCATGATGGGCATGGAGACGGTGGCCATACCGGAGGTCGAGGGGATCAGGAAGGACAGGCCGAAGTAGACCAGGAAGCTCATGGGAGCGAAGATCACGCCGGACAGGCCAGCCAGAGCATTGGCGGCAGCGTCGAGGACGAAGACATCGAGGCCGGTGTTAGCCATGAGGACGGAGATACCACGGGCGAGGGCGATGACGAGAACAACGGACATCATGTCGGCAGCGCCGGTGATAAAGGTGTTAACGATCTGCTTCTCGGACAGGCCACCGATGATACCGATCAGGACGGCCATGAGGAAGAACCAGGTGGAAGCCTCGTCGAAGTACCACTGGCCAATGGGCAGGCCGGTGATCAGGGCAGACCAGCCCTGAACGACGGCGTTACCGTCGGCGTCGTAGACAGCGCCAGCGTCGAAGAAGTTGGCGACGCCCTCGTTGAGGTCGGCCAGCGGGATGAAGCCGACGATCATGACGACGAAGGTGAAGGCGAAGGCGATCAGAACACCCTTCTGACGACCGGTGAGCTTGACCTCCTTGTGGACCTCGGAAGCAGCCTTGCCGTGAGCTTCTTCGGCGTCCTTGAGCTCCTGCATCGACAGGATGGTAGAACCCTTGTCAGCCTTGACCTTCTTGGCATAGTTCATCACGAAGACGATGGACATAGCGGTAGTGACAATCCACAGGACGGCACCGAGGCCGATGATGATGGACTGGTTGACCTCAATGCCAACGCCGGTCAGAGCGTCGACGGCAGCGCCGACGGCGAACGGGTTAACCGTGGAGCCCAGGCAGCCGCAGCCAGCGCCGAGCAGGACGGTAGCGGCGCCGACCATCGGGTCGAAGCCAGCGGCCATCATGGTAGCGGCGAGCAGGGCGTAGAAGGGAACGGTCTCCTCGCACATACCATAAGTGGTACCACCGAGGGAGAAGATGAGCATCAGCACGGGAATGAGCATGATCTCGTTGCCCTTAAGCTTCTGCACCAGGACGGCGATGCCGTTGTCCAGAGCGCCGGTCTCGGTCATCATGCCGAGGAAGCCGCCCAGGATCATAACGAAGAGGCAGACGGGCAGAGCGTCAGCGAAGCCCTTAATCGGGGCGGTGCAGAAATCGCTCAGACGGGCGGCAGTAACCGCGCCGCCGGACGTGCCGGAGACGATAACGGTAATCACTGCGACAATTGCCAGCAGAGCAAGAAGAATGGTGAACGATGAAGGCATACCGCGCTTTTTCTTAGCGGTCTCAGTCATAGTTCTCATCCCCCCTTCATAAATCATTTAACTTTCTCGTGCGAAGCGGATCTTCCGTGCCGTGCCCACCGCCCGACGCGAGATATTTACCAGACACAGCCGCTCGGGGTGTTCAACAATACACCCCGAGCGAGATGCTAGATGCTCTTACTTGAGCGTGGCGTACATGACAGCCTTGATGGTGTGCATGCGGTTCTCGGCCTCGTCGAAGACCTTGGAAGCGGGGCTCTCGAAGACCTCGTCGGTGACCTCCTGCTCGGTGATGCCGAACTGCTCGCACTTCTCGGCGCCAATGGTGGTGTTGGTGTCGTGGAAGCTGGGCAGGCAGTGCAGGAAGATGGCACCCGGGTTGGCCATAGCCATGACCTCGGAGGTAACACGATACGGAGTGAGCTGAGCGATGCGCTCGGCCCAGACCTCGTCGGGCTCGCCCATGGAGACCCACACGTCGGTGTAGATAACGTCGGCACCGGTGACGCCGTCCTTGACGTCGGTGGTCAGCTTGATGGTGCAGCCGTTGGCCTCGGCGATGGGCTTGCAGGCCTCGATGACGTCGTCGGCGGGCATGCACTCCTCGGGGCCGCAGGCCACGAAGTTCATGCCGAGCTTGGAGCAGACAACCATGAGGGAGCGAGCAACGTTGTTCTTGCAGTCGCCCATGAAGACGAGGGTCTTGCCCTTGATGTCGTAGTTGAAGTTCTCCTGGACGGTCAGGATGTCGGCGAGCATCTGGGTGGGATGCCACTCAGTGGTCAGGCCGTTCCACACGGGCACGCCGGACTTAGCAGCGAGCTCCTCGACGTCATCCTGGGCAAAGCCACGGAACTCGATGCCGTCATACATGCGGCCGAGAACGCGGGCGGTGTCCTCGATGGACTCCTTCTTGCCCATCTGCGACGAACCCGGATCGAGATAGGTCACGCCCATGCCCAGGTCCATGCCGCCGACCTCGAAGGCGCAGCGGGTACGAGTGGAGGTCTTCTGGAAGAGCAGAACGATGTTCTTGCCCTCGAGATAGCGATGCGGAACGCCAGCGCGCTTCATATCCTTGAAGTTCTTAGAGAGCTTGAGCAGGTACTCGATCTCCTCGGTGGTGAGGTCGAGAAGCTTGAGGAAGCTACGGCCGGAAAGGTTAACACCCATGGTTTGATTCCTTTCGAAGAAATGAATTACGTAAGTATTAGTGGTGCCCGTTTAACGGGCGAAGCCGGTGCGGTTGTAGGGGGACCGCACCGGAAACGGAAAGACTTAGAGGTCCTCGCGCCAGAAGGGCATGCTCATGCAGCGCGGGCCGCCGCGGCCGCGGGAGAGCTCGGCGGAGGGCACGACGAGAAGGTCCAGGCCCTCCTTGTACAGCACGTCGTTGGTGACGGTGTTGCGGGCGTAGACGCAGATCTTGCCGGGCTCGACGCACAGGGTGTTGGAGCCGTCGTTCCACTGCTCGCGGGAGGCCGCGATCGGGTCGCCGCCGCCGCAGGGGATCAGCTTGACCTGGTCGACGCCGGTGGCGTCCTCCAGGACGTGCTCGAGGGTGTCCTCGATCAGGCGGATGTTCACGTCGCCCGGGTTCTTGCCGGCGGTCAGCTCGTAGACGCGCAGGGTGCCCATGATGGCGGGGTGGATCGTGAACTTATCGACGTCGATCTGGGTGAAGACCGTGTCGAGGTGCATGAAGGCGCGCGAGACCGGGATGTCGAAGGCCAGGATGCGCTCGACCTTGGAGTCGGAGTTCCAGAAGATGTTCTGGGCCATGACGTCGATCGCGGCGGCCTGGGTGCGCTGGGAGATGCCGACGGCGAGGGTCTTCTCGTTGATGTTCAGCACGTCGCCGCCCTCGGTGTGGAACTGGCAGTCGCGGCGGAAGTACAGCGAGACGTCCTTGTAGTCGGGGTGGTACTTGAAGATGTACTTGCCGTACAGGGTCTCGCGGTTGCGGGTGACCGAGTACATGCGGTTGAGGTTGACGCCCTCGCCGATGACCGCGAACGGGTCGCGGGTGAAGTAGAGGTTGGGCATCGGGTCGATGATCAGGTCGGACTCGGACTCGGAGTTGACCAGGGAGTCGAGGGTCGTGGACGCCGTGAGGGGCATGTCGATCTCGGACTTGGTCATGCCGGCCATGGTCTTCTTGACGAACTCGAGGTTGTCCTCGATGGAGTCCAGCTTCTCGCGGACGATCTGCGGCATGTGCTGGCCGCGGATGCCGGCCTCGGCGATGTACTGGTCGGTGAACTCGGCGCGGGCGCCGGGGACCTGGTCGAACACCTCGGCGACGAGGTTCTCGAGATAGAGGACCTCCACGCCCTGGTCCCTCAGGATCTGGGCGAAGGTGTCGTGCTCCTGCTGCGCGACCTCCAGGAACGGGACGTCGTCGAACAGGAGTCGCTCGAGCTCGTCGGGCGGCAGGTTGAGGAGCTCGTCGCCGGGACGGTGCAGGCAGACCTTCCTGAGCTTGCCGATCTCGGAAGGCACGTGCAGACCTTTCGTCATGGCCTCCTACCTTTCTTTCGGGCCCTTGTCAGGGCCGATTCGTTAGCGCCCCTCCGTGTGAGGCGTTATTGCTGACGACATATTTATATCCAAAATCAGCTCATACTTCCACCTTGCCCCCGAACGGTTTTTTATAGGGGGTGAACGGCATACACATATACTTCACGCATGGCACACTTCATCTTAATAAAGCGTATTTACGTGCTTAAACGCGTTTTAATCCTAAAATCAAATGGAACTAAACTTTGTTAAACCATCCTCAAATTGCATATTTCCAATAAAGCTATGAATAGAATTAGCGGTTCACACCGCGTCTCAACCATTTTCATTTTTATTCAGAAAAAAGTTTGTCCTATTCATTTCTGATAAATAAATTACCGTTTACCAGACGCTTGATACCGTTCACCGGAAACTCAGTATAAGGCCCAGCGGATACCGCCTCGCTTTACGGCCCCATTTGTAACAACTTGACTTCTCGGTATAGAAAAACGGACCCGCTTCCCCTAGGGAAACGGGTCCGTTTTCGATTATCTTCGGCTAATTTGGATAAGGCCCCCGAAGACCATCGGAATCCTAGCGATCGAACTCCGCCAGTGCCTCGCCCAAAAGCCTCAGGCCCTCGCGCAGAACGTCCTCGCTCGCGCAGTAGCCCAGGCGTGCGCCGCAGGGAAGCTCAAAACGGCTACCGGGGACCAGCAGCACTCCCCTCTCGGACAGCAGGCGCCTGCAGAACTCCTCGTCATCCTCGGGAATATCCAGCTGGATAAACGAGGTGGACACGCCCTGCGGGGCCGTCCAGGAAACGCGATGCTGCGTATCGATCCAAGCCTGCGCGATATCGCGGTTGCCAAACACGATCTTGCGATTGCGCTCGAGAATCTTATCCTTGTGCTCAAGCACATAGGTCGCCAGAGCATCGTTGAACACGCCGCCGCAGATCATGGTGTAATCGCGATAGGTACGGATGCGGTTGGACACCTCTTTGTCGGCCAGGACCCAGCCCACGCGGGCCGCAGGTGTCGAATAGGTCTTCGACAACGAGTTGGTGACAATGGCCCTCTCGTACACGTCGACCATCGACATAAAGGACTCAGTGTTTTCGAGCGGCAGATATACCTCGTCGCACAGCACGTAGGCGCCCACCAAGCGGGCGATCTCGGCAATCTGGCCGAGCATATCGGCATCGAGCACAGTACCGATGGGGTTAGATGCGTTGTTTATGCAGATAAGCTTGGTGTTGGGACGCACCAAGCGCTTGAGTTCCTCGATATCGGGCTTCCAGCCGAGTTCCTCGCGAAGCTCCCAATACTCGACCTCGGCGCCCAGCGTGCGCGGAATCTCGTAGAGCGGCGCGTAGGTGGGCCACTCGGCGATAACATGGTCGCCGGGCTCGACCACAGCCATGATGGCGTTGAGGTTAGCGCCCGTGCAGCCATTGGTCTGCAGAATGTGATCGGGATTGACCTCCCGACGATACAGCTTGGCAACCTCGGCCTTAAACTCCGGCGAGCCCTCGATCCAGCCGTAGTTCATCTTCTCGCGGTCCAGGCGCTCGTAGAACGTGGCGCCGTCCTGTTCATCGAGCGCGCGCAGCTCGCCCATGGTGAGCGACGAGATCGTCGACTGGGCGATGTCCCACGTGGCGCTCTTCTCCCAAACGTTGAGCCATTCCTCAACGCCAATCGTCTTGATGTCCATGGCCAGGCTCCTTACAAAAGCAGTCATCCAATCGTGTTGACGTTCCTCATACAAGATTGGGGCGGTGCGAAAACCCGCACCGCCCCAATGGGAGACATCTAATGGCAGCTAGATGTATGTATTATGACCTGTACGGGTCCTTGAAGACCTTAGAGGTCCTCGCGCCAGAAGGGCATGCTCATGCAGCGCGGGCCGCCGCGGCCGCGGGAGAGCTCGGCGGAGGGCACGACGAGAAGGTCCAGGCCCTCCTTGTACAGCACGTCGTTGGTGACGGTGTTGCGGGCGTAGACGCAGATCTTGCCGGGCTCGACGCACAGGGTGTTGGAGCCGTCGTTCCACTGCTCGCGGGAGGCCGCGATCGGGTCGCCGCCGCCGCAGGGGATCAGCTTGACCTGGTCGACGCCGGTGGCGTCCTCCAGGACGTGCTCGAGGGTGTCCTCGATCAGGCGGATGTTCACGTCGCCCGGGTTCTTGCCGGCGGTCAGCTCGTAGACGCGCAGGGTGCCCATGATGGCGGGGTGGATCGTGAACTTATCGACGTCGATCTGGGTGAAGACCGTGTCGAGGTGCATGAAGGCGCGCGAGACCGGGATGTCGAAGGCCAGGATGCGCTCGACCTTGGAGTCGGAGTTCCAGAAGATGTTCTGGGCCATGACGTCGATCGCGGCGGCCTGGGTGCGCTGGGAGATGCCGACGGCGAGGGTCTTCTCGTTGATGTTCAGCACGTCGCCGCCCTCGGTGTGGAACTGGCAGTCGCGGCGGAAGTACAGCGAGACGTCCTTGTAGTCGGGGTGGTACTTGAAGATGTACTTGCCGTACAGGGTCTCGCGGTTGCGGGTGACCGAGTACATGCGGTTGAGGTTGACGCCCTCGCCGATGACCGCGAACGGGTCGCGGGTGAAGTAGAGGTTGGGCATCGGGTCGATGATCAGGTCGGACTCGGACTCGGAGTTGACCAGGGAGTCGAGGGTCGTGGACGCCGTGAGGGGCATGTCGATCTCGGACTTGGTCATGCCGGCCATGGTCTTCTTGACGAACTCGAGGTTGTCCTCGATGGAGTCCAGCTTCTCGCGGACGATCTGCGGCATGTGCTGGCCGCGGATGCCGGCCTCGGCGATGTACTGGTCGGTGAACTCGGCGCGGGCGCCGGGGACCTGGTCGAACACCTCGGCGACGAGGTTCTCGAGATAGAGGACCTCCACGCCCTGGTCCCTCAGGATCTGGGCGAAGGTGTCGTGCTCCTGCTGCGCGACCTCCAGGAACGGGACGTCGTCGAACAGGAGTCGCTCGAGCTCGTCGGGCGGCAGGTTGAGGAGCTCGTCGCCGGGACGGTGCAGGCAGACCTTCCTGAGCTTGCCGATCTCGGAAGGCACGTGCAGACCTTTCGTCATGGCCTCCTACCTTTCTTTCGGGCCTTTCGGCCGAATCTCTCAGCGCCCTTCCATAGCGGACGCTGCTTGCTGACAGCTCTAGTTATATCCAAATTCCACCCGCAATTCCACCTCGCCCCCGAACGGTCAACAAAGTGCGATGAACGGTATATCGCATGAGATTCCCCCATAATGTACTTCGGCGTTCTAAAGTAACTTTTCTAAGGTAAACGCTCTTTTTTCCTAAAAACTATTTGCAATTGCATCTCTAAACTTTTGATTCAGAATTGCATAGCTAAATCGGTTTTATGTATATAAATGATGTTTGTTTACGTTTCCGCCTGCATTCAATGATATTCAGCTATCCATCATTCTTATTCACACTTACGTACCAGTTGAGTGAGGATATAGACCGCTTGCAGACGAGCAGGGCGTCAGTCCTATGACTTGTCAGCGTAAGAAGTAGGTAAAGATACCGTTCGCACAATACGTCCGTGCCACAAGTCGACTAAATTGAGACAATAGTGAATAGGGTTAGGCTACCGTCCCCTGCGGGGACTGAACGGACAGATGCATATGCCGAGCAAAATCGAAAAAAAGCAAGCCGCCGCAAAGCTGCGCAAACCGCCTCGCGACTTCTCGTACACGCAGAACCGAGAGCTCAGCTGGCTACGCTTTGACAACCGTGTGCTTGACGAAGCCTTCGATGAGACCGTTCCGCTGTTCGAGCGTCTAAAGTTCGTGTCGATTTTCGAGTCTAACCTCGACGAGTTCCTTATGGTGCGCGTGGGCGGCCTGTCCGATCTGGCAGAGCTCAAAAAGCAACCTGTCGACAACAAGAGCAATATGACCGCCTCCGAACAGGTCGATGCTGTCATGGCCGAAATGCCCGGGCTCCTTACCCGTTGGGAGTCCATCTTTAAGAGCATCGAGGGCAAGCTCGACACCTTGGGCGTTCACCGCGCCCGCATCGATTCGCTTACGCCCGAGGAGCGCACCTTTGTAACCCGCTACTTCCAGGCCTACGTGTCGCCGGTCATCTCGCCGCTGGTCATCGATCCTCGCCACCCCTTCCCCAACCTACGCAATGGCGCGCTCTATCTGGCCTGTGGTCTGGACGGCGCCACCGACGAGGAGAGCCTGCTGGGCCTTATCGAGATTCCCGCCTCGATGAACCGCGTGGTCGAGATCCCCTCGCCCACCGGCACCTACTCCTACATCTTGCTCGAGGACGTCATCCTCGCCTGCCTGGACAGCTGCTTTGGCTCCTACAAGCCGCTGGATCGTGCGCTGATCCGCGTCACCCGCAACGCCGACATCGATCCGGACGGCGAGGGCGTCGAAGAGGAAGAGGACTACCGCCAGCACATGAAGCGCATCCTCAAGAAGCGCCTGCGTCTGCAGCCGGTAGTGCTCGCGGTCTCGGGGTCGCTCGAGAAGGCGACGCTCAAGACCATCCGCAAGGCACTCGAGCTTTCGCGCCGCTCGGTCTTTACCTGCGATATCCCGCTCGACCTGGGCTACGTCTTTGGCATTGAGGGCAAGATTCCCGAGCACCTGCGCAACGAGCTGCTCTTTACGCCGTTTAGGCCGCAGCCCAACCCCACCATCGATATGACCCGCTCCATCCGCGAACAGGTGCTGCAGGGCGACAAGCTGCTCTTTTATCCCTACGAGGCCATGAACCCCTTCCTGGATCTGGTGCACGAGGCCGCCTACGACCCCGAGTGCATCTCGCTGCGCATCACGCTCTACCGCGTGGCCAAGCAGAGCCGCCTGTGCGAGTCGCTGATCGATGCTGCCGAGAACGGCAAAGAGGTCACGGTGCTCATGGAACTTCGCGCCCGCTTTGACGAGCAGAACAACATCGAGTGGGCCGAGCGTCTGGAAGAGGCAGGCTGCACCGTCATCTATGGTTCCGAGGGCTTTAAATGCCACTCAAAGATCTGCCAGCTCACCTATCGCGAGGGCATGGCGCTCACCCGCCTCACGCTTTTGGGCACCGGCAACTTTAACGAGAAGACGGCCAAACTCTACAGCGACTTTATGCTCATGACCGCCCATCCCGGCATCGGCGAGGACGCCAACCTGTTCTTCCGCAATCTGTCGCTGGGCAACCTGCGCGGCGACTACCGCTTCCTGGGTGTGGCGCCCGTCGGACTGAAACCGCTCATCATGCGCGGTCTGGATCGCGAGATTCAGCGCGCTCTCGCTGGCGAGCCCGCCCGTGTGTTCTTTAAGCTCAACTCGCTCACCGACCGCGAGGTTATCGACAAGATCGCCGAGGCATCGTGTGCCGGCGTGCGCGTAGACATGATCATCCGCGGCATCTCGTGCCTCAAGCCCGGTGTTCCGGGCAAGACCGAGAACGTGCATGTCCGCTCCATCGTCGGACGCTTTTTGGAGCACGCGCGCGTCTATGCTTTCGGCGTGGACTCGGACATGATTTACCTGAGCTCGGCAGACATGATGACGCGCAACACCGAGCACCGCGTGGAGATTGCCTTCCCCGTGCTCGACCCCACCTGCCGCGCCCTAGTGCACGAGTACATGGGCATGCAGCTGCGCGACAACGTGAAGGCCCGCAGCCTCACGAGCGACGGCACCTGGGTCCCCGTGGAGCGTGCAGAGGGTGAGAAACCCTTCAACTCGCAGGAAGCCCTGCTGGAGCGTGCCTATTGCAACGCCGAGGCCGCCGCGCAGCAGCACGCACAGGAGAAGGAACGTGTGGCCGAGGAGGCCATTCAGGCCGAGGTTGAACACGGGGCAGCTGCCAAACCGGAAGCGGTTGCAGCTCCCCCGGTGAATGAGCCCGAGGCTGCCGCAGAGCCCGCCGTGGAGAAAGCGCCCGAGCCCGCTACTGCGACTCCGGAGCCCGCCGCCGAGGCAAAGCCCGCCCCTGCTCCTGAGCCGCAGCCGGCCACACCCAAGGTCCAAGAGGTCCAGGCGACCGTCATTGAGCCCGAGCCTGCACCTGCACCTCAGCCCGATCCGCAGGTCATCAAGCCCGCACCCGAGACGAGCGCCCGTCGCGATAAGCCCGCCGGCAAGACCAAGGCCATCGAGCGCCATCGCCCCGGCCGCGTGCGCATGGGCCTGGGTCTGATCGGCCTGGGTCTTAAGACGCTCATTACCGGCAAGACGAAATAGTCGTTTGTAGAAGCAGTTTGTAGAAGCGCCCCGCATTTGAGGAAAGCCTCGGATGCGGGGCGCTTTTCCCTGTTACCATGGTGCGAACAACAACGCGAATGACAGGCAGGAATATGAAGCTCACTATAGAATCGATGACCTACGGCGCCGACGGGCTGGCGCACGCCGACAACGGCAAGGCCGTCTTTGTGCAGGGCGCCGTGGCGGGCGACACCGTCGAGGCCGAGGTCGTACAGGACGGCAAGTCGTTCATGCGTGCCCGCACCACCGAGATTCTGGAGCCAAGCCCCGATCGCATTCAGCCTCCCTGCC
>CABSAN010000048.1 GCA_902475785.1 uncultured Collinsella sp. | reverse complement strand
CGCCATGCACGGCGGGTGCTGCGGCTGAGCTCGTCGGTGCCCTCGGGCACATCAATGTTCGATATATCGGTCATCGGCACCGAAGCCCCCGCGCCTTCGACCTGCTCGACACACTCTTTGCTCATTCCACTCCCCCGAAACAGCCTGGAAACAATTCGGCTTACCTTACCACGGCGAAGGCACCAGCTGGAGGCTTGTCCGCTTATCGGTAGGACAATTCCGCAGGCGTCTTTCCGTAGCTCGATACCGCAATGGCCTTGCATTATGCGACAGCCAAATCGCGGCAGCAGGCTCTTTTGAAATGGATATGACAAAGCCCCCGAATTCCACAATGTAAGCGATTTTTAAAAATGTTCTTGCCACCGAGTTCAGGCTCCGTTATATTATCCCTTGCGCGCTTGCGCACCCTTGATCGGGCGTTTAGCTCAGGGGGAGAGCGCTTCCCTGACACGGAAGAGGTCAGAAGTTCAAATCTTCTAACGCCCACCAAATGTTCGCAGCTCAGAGGCTATGTCTCTGGGCTGTTTTGTTTTGTGTCGCCAAATCCGCTGGCAGCTCCAACCGCCCAACTGGCCAAAAGCCGACCATCTACTTGCCGATCTATCCATTGGCATAACCAATCAGTCCGCACCGCAACTTCTCAGCAAAACGCCGCGATGTCTGCGCCCTGCGGTATCCTTGAGCCACTTGCACCTGCAGCACCAAGGAGCCGCCATGCGCACCGAGCTCGATGTCCCCTTTTCGCACAAAGAAGAAGCCAAGGCGCTGGGCGCCAAATGGGACCGGACCAAAAAGATCTGGTATGTACCCAGCGGCGTCAACCCCGAGCCCTTTGCCGAGTGGCTGCCCGGTGTTGACCGATCCGACCCCTCAGCGCCGTATATATATCTAGTACTGGGCAAGCGCGAGTGCTGGAAGTGTCACAAAGAGACCTCGGTCGCGGCCTTCGGCATTCCCTATCGAACCGATAACGACGAGAGCATCGCCATCGCGCACGCGCCCAACGAAGCCGGGCACATTGCCATCGACACGGCCAACGCCAACGCACTCGCCATCGTGCCCGCTCTTGGCTGCGTGCCGGGCGAGATCCGCGACTACCTTCATAAGCGCTGCGGCTACAAGCCCGTAGGCGCGCGAGCCTCCAAAGCCCCGTCGCTCGGCAACACGTGCACCAGCTGCGACGCGCTGCAAGGCAGCCGCTATCTGTTCGAGGAGCCCTCGTCCCCGTTTGCCCTCACTGCCATCAACAAGCTGCCGGCACTGGAGTTTGTGCGCGTCGAAGTTGCCGGCGTCTTTGGCATCCCGGCCACGCGCACCGACTTTGACCAGGTGCTCTTTACCTGGGCACGCGACCATCACGCCAAGTTCCACAAGCAGCTCGGTGAGGGGATTTATTTGTAGGGATGACATCGAGGCATCGAGGAGCAGGAGCTCGATCGTCAAACAATCCCAAAACGCTACAGCCCCAGAATGTGCTCCAGGTAGCCCTTGTTGAACCAGAACGATTGCTTCGTCATCCAGCGCCCGTCGGGCAGTTCGTAAGCATTCCTTGCGATGTCACCGATCTCTGTTCCATCGGCAAACTTGTAAGCCGCTTTTGACGTATGCGGGCGAACGTGGACAATCGGGTTATCCGCCATACCGGGCAGATTGTTGGTCACCTTGAGCTTTCCGCTTGCATCCCGATACGGATTGAGCTCAACGCCCTTGCGAATGACCTTTCGCGTCTCATCCCAGCAAGCCTTTGCGGGGCCCTCGATTTCGTTTTCTCCCATTGCCCAGAACAAACAACGGTCGAGACGCAGCACGCCATCGTGGTCTTCACGGAACACAACGAAGAAGAAGCGATTGGTCTCAAGGCACGCATGAAGAGGCGACGTCTCCCAGTCTTCTTCAATCAAACGCTTGAACTCAAACGGTGGGAACGACATAGCCTGTTCGATGTGCCCCCTGTTGTTAACTCGAACGGTTCGGACGGAAATGCCTGCCTTAACGAACTCCTCAGCAGCATTGCTTTTTATGCCGAGCATTCGATAGACGAGCGTTGTCCATTGCGCTTTGTTGCCCGTATACTCCAACCCGTACTGCTCCGCAATCTGGCGATCGGTCTCGCCATAGTGTCGCTCGATAAGTCCAGTTACGTAGCTTTCGAAATCAATGGACTCGTCACCAGCCTGAACGATGCTCTCGCCGACGCGCGGTGCACCGAGAACATAGGTGTGAAGTACGTAATCCATGTACGAGCGCTTGAGTGAAAAGGCGCGACGCTTTGCGCGACGGCGCTCAATCTCGCCCGTATCGGTATTGAAGTACTCGTAATACTGGTCAACCCACATCGTCGCTTCGGTTGCGCCCTTTGTGCAGGCGCCCAAGTAGGTGGTCATGCCCTCCGATAGCTCGTCCGCGCGACCATCCTGAATGTACGAAATGATCTTCTCGTAGTCGACGCGAATGATCTTCATGTCTTCTTCGGGCAGACGAACCATGACTGCACGCTCAATGCGCTGGTCGTATTTGTCGATAGAGCGATCGCGGCCGTAGTAAATCAGCAGGATATTGCTGAGCTTGGTTTTGAGATGCGAGCTGTCGTAGTCGAGCGAAACGGGACGATCGTAGGGAATCATCGTCAAGACAAGACGTTCACCGGCAGATTTACGACCGTCTTTAAGTACGTCAAAACACGTTGCCTTGAGCTCGACACCCGCCTCGGGAAAGTCCGGCCGGTCGTCGCTGTTGGCCTTGTAGCCAAAGTAACGCTCCTCGATCAGGGTCCCCATACCGCCCTTGTACTTTTTGGAGCCAAAGTCCTTGGGCGCGCTCTCCCCCTCCGGCGCAATGCCAAGCTCAAGAATATCGCGAAACGTCATCCCGTCGAGATTGGCAGCATACCGCTCGATGCTTGAAGGGTCAGAAAAATCAGTATCGTCAAGCATGCGCTTGAAGTCGAGGTGCTTCTTGGACATGGCAAATCCTCTCGAAATAAGACATGATCTAATATGTATGCTACTGTAAATTCGGGTTATACCGTGAAGATCCCCTAAGGGATCTTCCATTTGCAACCCGATTTCTGTACCCTTGATCTTTGCATTTGCAGCGATTTGGGGGAGTGAGTATGTCAGAGGTCAAAATCGCCGAGCTTTTTGCTGGCGTCGGCGGATTCCGTTTGGGCCTCGAAGGCTACGCTGACCCTCGTTATCCAGATTTCTACATGAAGCCCGCCGGGCCCTTTCGCACCATTTGGGCCAACCAGTGGGAACCGCCCGGAACCAAGGCGCGTCAGTTTGCGGCACGTTGTTACATGGACCGCTTTGGCAAAGATTCCGTTGTCAACGAAGATATCAATAAGGTCTTGGAGCAGGCTGAAGCCGGCGAAATTAAAATCCCCGACGTGCAAATGGTCGTCGGTGGCTTCCCTTGCCAGGACTACTCTGTTGCGCGCCCGCTCAATCAGGCGCACGGCATCGAGGGCAAGAAGGGTGTCCTCTGGTGGGACATCTATCACTTCCTCGAGATGAAGGCACCCAAGTTCGGCCTCTTCGAAAACGTCGACCGCCTGCTCAAATCGCCCGCGTCTCAACGCGGTCGCGACTTCGCCATTATCCTAAGCTGTCTTGCCGACCTCGACTACACGGTCGAATGGCGCGTGGTCAACTCTGCCGAATACGGTTTCCCCCAGCGTCGCAAGCGTGTTTATATCTTCTGCGAAAAGGACGCTGGCAAGGTTGATCTCGTTGATCGCATGCACAACGGCGTCATGGCTAAAGCCTTCCCCGCCATCTATCCCGACGAGATGTCCGAGCTCGACGTTTTACCCGACCCCTACGAGAACTCAACTCGTTTTGGCGTCGGCCAAAAGACCTCTCAATTCAAGAATGCTGGCGTCATGCAGGGCTGTCATGTTCTGACCTGCGACTTTGCCGAAGACTATCACGGTGAGCGCCACGTGCTTGGCGACGTGCTTGTCGACGAGGCTGATGTCCCGGAGCAGTTCTACATCTCCGACGAAAAGCTTCCCGACTGGCGCTACCTTAAGGGCAGCAAGCGCGAAGAGCGCACTAACAAAAAGACAGGCTTTACGTACACGTATTCCGAGGGAGCCATGAGCTTCCCGGATGCCACCGACAAGCCGAGCCGCACCATCCTCACAGGAGAAGGCGGCACGGGAGCGAGCCGCTTCAAGCACGTCATCGAATGTCCCGATGGCCGTTTCCGCCGTCTTGTTCCCGACGAGCTCGATCAGCTTCAGGGATTCCCGAAAGGCTGGACCGATACGGGCATGACCGACGGCCATCGAGCCTTCTGCATGGGCAACGCACTCGTCACCGGCGTGCCCCATCGCATTGGCGAAGCTATGGTCGAAGTGTACGGCCTCTAAGGCAAGCAATCCGGAGCCGGCAGTTCACGCTGTCGGCTCCGTTTTTCCATCCCACTCCCCCGTATACTGATGTAGCACGTGTTTCATCCGGGCCTGTTGGGCCGGATTGTTCATGGGAGGGTCTTATGGCTGCTTCGAATCCGCCAAAGGGGAGCGTTTCTTCTTCGTCCATCAAGCCGGTGACGCGCAAGGCCGTGCGTTGCCAGCGCGAGGTCGCTTGGCTTGTCACGCAGGCGGCGGGCAGGCTTGTGGCGACCACGGAGGACGTCAATGCTCCCACACCGAGCTTTGTGCTGGCAGCGGCGCTGGATCGAGTACGCCAACTGGAACTCGCCGCACAAGAAGACGGCAGCCACCTTGGCTACCAGGGCGCTATGGCACCCGACCTGTTGACCTTTTGCCGCATGGCCAAGTTGCCCGCCGCACCCAATGCGCTTTCGGACGCAGGCTACATGTTTACGCTTTCGGGCGCGGACCTTATCCGCGACATCTATACATACTGCAGCGAGCTCGCCGAGCGCAGCGTCTTTGGCGCGGCAGAAGTCAAACCGGGATATGTCATCAAGCTGGTTCTTAGGCTGTTCTTGATGGACGGGTTCGGGGCCATGCCGGTGTAAGCCGAGTCCTCAGCATCACCGTCGACTGAGCAACAACCGCTTTACCTTAGTGGGCGCCAATTGAGGGTCGATTATTGGGTCGCCTCGTCCACTAATGCATTTATTCCACGCGCTCTGACAGTCGATACTTGCGGTTGCGGCTCGTCGCCGGCGCCGTGGGCTCAAGCTCGCCTTGAGCAATGAGCGCGTTGACGCGCGACCTAACCTGGGAAATTGTAAGCCCCGTGCGTTCTGCCAGCTCACGCGTCCCCAGCTCGCCGTAGTGTTTGAGTGCCGTCACAATTAAGCCCCCGCCATGATCGACCGGCTCGATCTTTGAACGGTAGAGTACGACCTTGAACCGATCGAACCCCGGGCAGAACAGGGGCTCGGCCAGACCATGCGCGCGCATGGCATCGATCATCATCGGGATGCCCGAGCCATTGCCCTCAGCCGGCGAACCTGCGCCATCCGGCAGCGGGACAATCGACATGAGTTTCACGAGCGTCGCGTTACGGCATCGGGAGCTGCCGTCAAACAAGTTCTCGCGAGTCTTTCCCCCGTAAAGGCCGCCAGGATTCGTCACCTCGACACGATCGTCAAAGACGTCGACGGCAATCGATTGTCCACAGAACCGATCCCCGTATTCTCGATGGATTGCGGCGTTGGCGATTGCCTCGCGCAGAACCTCCTCGGGAATCTCCAGCGAGTCGACACGCGAGACGCCTTGGACGGTCGAGGTTCGCCGCAAATTCTTGGCGACGGCCGCGACAGCATCCGAGATCATCTCGCCCAACGTTCCCTCACAGATCGTGCGGTCCATGAACCTCAGCGACCCCGCCGTGCCTTTCCGGGTCCCCGCATAGACAGCCATGTCGATAAAGAGCTTGGGATAAAACTGCTGAGGGTAGGTGCCCGCAACTAGGAGTCCAGCCTTGGTGACATTGCCCTGGGAATCAAGGAAATTTAGGCGCTCCAGCTTCGTTTGTTTGTCCGGCGCGCCGCGCATTGCCCGAGGCGTCAACGAGAAAGCCCGATCTATCGTACGGTCGACCAGCGCCTCGTCGAGATCGTCCGCACCCGCGCCCGCCACCGCGTCGCGATCGCTCGGAGTCGCTCGACCGTATGACGCCAATGCGAGCACCTCGGTCGACGAAAGCGGGACATCTTTGTCATCGATGCGTTTGTAGCTGCCACCTTGAGCGCCCCGCTCTATGACATAGCAAGGCTTGCTCGACGGGTCGAGCTCCTCAATCGTGATGACCAGAACCACGGTGCCCTGGAGCTCCACGCGCTCAATGGTGTATTTGGGCGGATTGGCCAGCTTTCCGCGACCGCCGGCATCGCCCATGCCCGCCACGAATTGGTTGAGCACTTTCTCGGTCTCAAAGTTTGCAACTGGGACAAAACCCGCGCGCTCGCTCACTCCGAGTACGATGATGCCGCCGGCGGTGTTTGCGAATGCGCTAACCGTTTCCCATACGTCGCGGGAAAGCGTCGTGGCGCTCTCCTTGACCTCGACGTTAAGATCGTCCGAGCCCATGCGCTTTAATGACTCGAGCAGACCGGCCAGCTCGTTTTCGTTCATCTGCACGTCCCTTCGCTCGGCCCGGCGGAGAATGCCGCGAATAGATTTCCTTCGTCTCTCAGTTATCTCTCGTAATTATCTCTCATCTTACTGCTATCTCTCATATTAGAGATAAATGAGAGATGAAAGATAAGATGTCTGCCATCTGTTTCATTTAAACATATTTTTGCTGGTAGAACAATCAATATTGAGACAATACCATGATTGCTTGTCTCTTTGCTGCTCAGTTATCTCTCATATTTATCTCTCGTCTTTCAGCTATCTCTCATATTAGTGACGAATGAGAGACGAGATATACGTGAGTGATGGACGAGCGTGGATTTTGGACAGCCGGAAAATCCCTCAAACAAAAAACGGGGCCGACCTTACGCCGAGCCCCGTTTTCAAACGGTCAGTTTGTTGTCCAACACGCGAGCATAGCAGTCAACATTACGCCGCCGCGAACACTCCCAAGCCCGTTCCGATGATGCAGATCGCAAAGATGCCCAAGATAATCCAAATGGTCTTGACGCCCTTTTTGTACAGGGCGACACAGGCGAACGTTGCCAGCAAGGGCAGCAGACCGGGGAAGATCGAATCGAACAGATCCTGCAGGACAATCTCCGAACCACCCACGTCAAAGGTCAAAGCAGTGGACAGCGAGACCTGTGCCGCAATCATGGCGCCGATAACGGTCATTCCGAGGACACCGGCAGCATGCGTCATGCGAGACATAAGGTTGTTCTCTTCGGACTGCTGCAGGAACTTGGTTCCCAGGTCGTATCCCAGATGAGCGGCGACGATACGCGTTGCAAAGTTAATAACGGAGTAGAGAAGGAAGACGGAGACGGGAAGGGCGAGTGCGACGGCAGTTGCCGTGCCCGTACCCGTAATGACGGCAAACGCGCAGCCAAGCACGCCGGAGGCATAGACCTCGGGAGGAACCGCCGCGCCGACCATGATGGCGCCCATGAACATGGACTCCAAAGCAGCGCCGACGATAACGCCCTGCTGGACATCGCCAAGGATCAAGCCGACAAACAGGCTCGTAAACAGCGGACGACCAAGCATCGTAATGCCAAATGCTTGCTCGTCCATAGACGCCATAATGCGACCAGCGCAACTAGAAGGTACTGGGCAACTATTCTGATTAACCCCAGAAATAAGCCTGCAGGCGAGACGTTCAGAACAGCTCGCCTGCAGGCAACAGCAGCAATTTGAGAGGATTAGTAGTTCATCTGGTGATAGTAGCGACGCGTGGTGAGCGGGTGGTTGCGGACGTGCTCGAGATGGCAGCTCAGGCGCTCGGTGATGGTGTAGGTGACCATCGGGGAGACGATCTTGCGGAACTCGGGGTCGCTGAACGGCAGCTCGACCTCGGCGGTGTCGAACTTGTTCACGCGGACATGGACGCCCTTCTCGTCGGCGAGCATGTGGGTGAAGTTGTCCACGCGGTCCATGAGCTTACGGGTGTCGTCCTCGCCGTAGAGCATGATGAGGCTCGTGCCCTCCTCGCACAGCTCGATGGTGCCGTGGAAGAACTCGGCGGCGTGGATGGACTTGGTCTTGATCCACTGCATCTCCTCGAGGATGCACATGGCGTAGTCGTAGGCCTCGCCCCAGAGCATGCCGGAGCCGATCACCATGTGGTAGTCGGTGTCCTTGAAGTCCTCGGCCATGGCGGCGCAGCGCTCGTCCTGGGCGTCCTTGGCCTTGATGAGGTACGGGGCGATGTTGCCGAACTCCTCCATGAAGGTGTCGTACTTGGGGAAGGCGCCGGCGTTCTTGAGGAAGCGGGCGACCAGCGTGATCTGGTAGGTGTAGATGGCCTCGCACAGGACGTCGTCCTCGGCGAAGCTGAAGAACTTGTAGTCGGCGTACTCGGTGGCCGGGGTGTTGTCGTTGGAGACGTACATCAGCGTGCGGGCGCCCTGCTCCTGGCAGAACTTGGCGGCCTCGATGATCTCGGGGGTGGTGCCGGTACGGGTGGAGAAGACGCAGACCGAGTCCTTGTTGAAGGCCTTGGGCGGGCATGCGAGGAACTCGGCGGCAATCTCGCAGTGGACGTCGACGTCGGCCGTGGTGGTCTCGACCCAATACTTCATCGGGAGCGTGTGGGCCCAGGTGCCGCCGCAGCCGATGAAGAAGATGTTGGAATAACCCTGCTCGCAGACCTTGTCCACGGCAGCCTCAATCTGAGGACGGAGAGCGAGGGCATCGCTCACAACCTTCTCGTAACGAGGCTCATCGAAATTGAACATATCTAATATCCCTTCGTTTAATAGAGTGAAATTCGTTTCAATTGACAACTTGTCATTTCACTACGTATTAATACTTAATGACCTAAAAAAATACCTTTCTAGGAAATGGAAGCTTGGCCGTCTTTCATCTCGGCGAGTTTATGCTCGAATCCAAAGCCGCCGGGTTTAAGGCAATTCTTAGCTGAATAGTCAGCAGCGAATTCCATTGCATCCCGAATGATCTCCGCATCGAGCGGTTGCTTTTTACTCCAGCCACGCGAGAGACAGCTCACAACAAACGCAGTGATATACGAATCTCCCGCGCCCATGGTGTCAAGCGCATCTACGGGTCTTATATTTCCCTGGTACCATCGGGAACCGTCAAAGAACACAGGCCCCGCAGATCCCCGTGTAGCAATCGTGTAGCGACAACCATGCTCTATGGCCCTCTTCAATAGAACTTGAATCTGTTGATCGCTCTCGCCGGAACAGGAAAACAGACCAAGGGTTGTAGCAGGGCAAACAAGATCGAAATATGCGTCGGTTCGATACTTATCTTTAACGGAAAAGTCGTAAACCACCACAGCGGGAAGATCTTGAACTAGGTGTACATCATCCTGCAGCTTTGCATTGACGCTGGTAAAAACCGCATCGAATCCCTGAAGAAACTTGACATCAGAATCGTTGATATGGGTTTTGTGCGCCCAGCAAGCCCCCGTATCGTAACCAACTTCGACACGTTCACCGTTGTAAACATTTACATCGCAAGTCTTGGTTGTCGCTTTTTCAGGCATAGATGATTGCGAAAGGTCAACGTTCAGCGAAGAAAGGGCATCGGTGATTATTCGCCCTCCCAGGTCGTTGCCGATCTCCCCAATATACGCTGCCTGTGCGCCAAGCATGCTTGCATGGGCAGCGACGTTTACGGCATTGCCACCAGGATACATAACGTCTTTGTTGAGATAGCGATCAATAACGTTGTCACCAATTGCTGCGATTTTCACCTCAACGCCTCCCATCACATACGGTCTTTATTAGTACTCGACCTTGCGGTAATAACGGCGGATGTCGAGCGAATGGTCACGAATTTGCTCGAAATTCTTGCTCACACGCGAGAGAATGGCATTGAGCACCACCGGAGAAAGCATCCAGCGGAATTCATCACTGATACCCGGCAACTCATAATCATGTGTATCGAATACGGTGAAATCATCCGCATATTGCTTACAGAAGCGTGCAACGCGCTCATCAAGAGGCCTAGTCTGCGCCTCCGTCATTGCGAGCGCGACACAAACGCCCGGCTCAACAAGTTCGATAGTGCCATGGAAGAACTCAGGCGATGTAACGGATTTGGTGCGCAGCCATTGGGACTCCTCGAGCACACACATGGCAAACGAATACGTGGGGCCCCACAGATTGCCAGAACCAATCCAAATCTGATACGGATCGTCCTTGTGCTTCAGAGCATATGCGCGAGCCATCTCGTCAGCGTTCTTGCCGACGGAAACGAGAGCAGCGGGGAGATTCACAAGCTCATCAGCGAAGCGATCGTAGTCATCGAAAAAGCCCCTGTTCTTGAGAATCTTTCCAATCAGAAGGTACAGCACGAGCTCCATAGGACGGCCCTGCTTATAGATCACTCCATAATCGGAAAGTTCACCAAGCGGTGAACCGTCCACGCCAAGCGTAGAGACAATGGTGCAGCCTGCGTCTTTTGCCGCCTTTGCCGCCGCGACCGTCTCTTTGGTGTCGCCCGACTTGGACGCCATGAACGCCAAGGTCCCCTTACCGATGCGCCGATTGCCAACCGTGAGGAAATCTGCCGAAACTTGGGACTGGACGGGAATATCGGACATAACAGAAACCATATAGTCAAACGGCTGCATCATCGCAAGCGAGCCACCTGACGAGGTGAAGAAAATCGAATCGAAACCCTTTTCGCAAATTTCGTCAGCAATGCGTTCAATTTCGGCACGTTGATTGTAGATATAAGCACCGTTATCGAGAATTGCCTGTTCATCAAATGAAACCATGAGATATACCTTTCTAATTCAATTGGGCCAGACGGCGAAATCAACCATTTAGATTGCAAACACTCCGAAGAAGGAGCCGACGATACCAACCGCCATGAGAATAACGAGAATCCAAGCAATCTTGACCTTGTGCTGGACGAGTTCGTAAACTCCAAGTGTCACAAGCAGCGGCAGCAGGCTCGGCATGATACCGTCGATGATGCTTTGGATAGTCTGCGCACTGTCGCCGGTACCGAGAGAACCAGCCACGCTGACCGATACAAGGTTGGGCACCATTGCGCCGATAACCATAAGACCGAGAATTGCAGCCCCCATAGTGAGCTTTGGCATAAGACCAGATTTCTCGATCTTGCTCAAGAAACTGGTTCCGAATCCATAGCCCCATTTAAGGCAGAACCAACGAATCAGATAATGCGGAACATTGAATACGACAAGGAAGAGAAGCGGGCCGAGAATGTTACCCTGCATAGCAAGCGACACACCCAAGCCAGTGGCGATGACACGCAACGTTCCCCAGAACAGAGAGTCACCGATGCCGGCCAGCGGGCTCATAAGAGCGGCCTTTACGCTGTTGATGGAGGATTCGTCAAAATCCTCTTCGTTAGCGTTTGCCTCTTCCATCGCTGCCGAAATGCCCAGAATTAATGTTGAGACATAAGGAGTGGTGTTGAAGAACTCCATGTGACGCTTAGCAGCAGCAGCCTGGTCATCCTTATTCTTATACACGCGACGAATGATGGGAAGCATAGAGAAGCAGTATCCCATGTGCTGCTGGCGCTCGTAGTTCCAGGAGTACTCCATCGTAAGCGAACGGAAAAATACCGATTTTAGATCACGCTTTGTAATCTTGTTGGAACTGGTGTCATTAGAAGTCGTCATCGTCGAAGCTCCCTTCCGAACTAAGCTGTGGCGTCTGAGCAATGAAGTTTGGCTGGACCACCACGAGGATTACCGCGAGGCAAAGCCCAATGATGGCAATACCAAGGATTGGAATGCTCATGTAGGCACAGAGCGCAAACCCGAGCACGAAGAAAATAGCAGTCTGCTTGTTGACAATCATTGAAGCGAGCAGTGCAATGCCGAGCGCAGGGATGAATCCACCCGCAATAACCAGGCCGTTACTTACAAACTCGGGAATTGCGTTAAGCACCGCGTTCATAACCGGCGTTCCGAGATAGAAAGCAAGGGAGCACACGAAAAAGCGAGGAAGCGATTTGACGATGAATCCACCAAGCAGATGCATCCGTTCCATACCCTTGAGGTCGCCCTTTGCCACACAGTCGTCCGCTTTATGGACGAAAAACGGCATCACGATCAGCGTAAGCGCGTTATCAATGATGAGATAAAGCGACGCAATCGGGAAAGCGAGCGTCAGCGCAACTTCAGCGCCTTGACCCGTCGAAATTGCAAAGGCAGTGCCCAAAATACCACCGGTGATAACGTCAGGCGGAACGGCCGCCCCGATGGTAACCGATCCAATGAACACCATTTCAAGCGTGGCGCCGACAATAATGCCCGTCTGCAAATCACCCATCACAAGACCGATGAGGACGCCCGTGACAATCGGGCGAGAAGCAAGGCAAGTGCCAAGTGCCCACTCAAATGTCACGCACATTGCGACGAGGCCGATAAGGATCGCTTGAGTCAACATGAGAGATCCCCTTTCTATTGTATGTGCTTAAATCAAAATCTTCTCGTCTCTAGGTACCTGCCTGATCTCCACCTCGATTCCGGCATCACTGAGCTCATGTAGAAGCTCCACGTCGCGATCGGTAGCAAAAACCGTTGAAGATAGGCGTACATCTGCACCCTCACGCGGCTTCGTTCCTCCAATGTTGATATGCTCGATTTCGCTGTAGCCCTTTGCCAGGCGGTAAGCATCTTCGATGCTTTCAACGACAATGAACAAACGGTACTTATCGGTCACACCGCTCCTAAGAGCCTCGATAGAATCATCGACCGATTTGATAACCAATTTGACGCCTGCCGGACGTGCCAGCTTAAGCGTCGTCTTGCGCACGTCATCTTTCACAACCGCATCGCAGGCAATCAAAATGCAATTGGTGTCAAGCTCTTGCGTCCAAGTCATGGCAACCTGACCATGAAGCAAGCGATGGTCAACTCTCAGCAGCTTAATCATCTTTGTTCCTTTCTCAAAAATCCTCGTCTTCTTCTACCGAATTTGGCAGCGAACATAGGCATGTGCCCTTTTGGCGGACACTTGAAACCAATGCAGCGAGCTCGGCGTCATCAAGTGTGCTCAATTTCGAAAACACTTCGAGCACTAGTGGTAGCGACATACCGGCAATGAGCCTTAGAGAATCGTCACCCAACCTTTCCATAAAAGCGTTATTCACTGACCCACCATAGACATCAGTGATGACAATCCACTGGTCTGCTGGGTCGCGGGAACGATCCCAAAAATCTATCAACTCGTTTACATCCATCGTGTCCTCATCGACATATGCGCATAGCACCTTAACGCGAGGATCTTCACCGCAAAATAGCTGGAGCGTTTCACGCATCGCTCTAGCAAGTGGCCCATGGCTGGCCAAAAGCAACTTCCTCATTTATCTCCCAATCTCAGTCAATCATCTGTTAATAGAACGTTATATTTTGTATTGTTATCTACAGTATCCTCGAAACTTTCGCTTTGTCAAGACAGATCAATCAAGCTTCCTAAGCGGTAATAATTCGCCCGTAAACGGCAAAAAAACGCCCCTTTGTCGGGGCGTTTTCAATCTCTTGTTATTCGGTTAAGAAAGATCCGGGGTTTGGCTTTCGCTAGAGATAAAACTTTAAGCGCTCAGTGCAGTACACCTGCCGCGAAATAAACAATGGCACTCCCTGCGCGCTGCAACGCTTATCTACAAATAATAAAAGGGCAGATCCCGGCTTTACATTCAAATGTTCTGCCTCGTAAGCACTTGCAAAGCACACCTGTAACGTTCGCTCGTTATTGCCAAGTTCGATATGGCGTCTTCCCAGCACCTCAAGTAGAGAACCCGATAAATCTTCATGTTCCAAAAAGGCAAGAGAAGGAGTGTAGCTATTGGTTTCCAACATCGTTGGCACGCCATCGACTAAGCGCAAACGTCTAGTCTGAAGAATATTCTCGTCCTCCTGGACCTGAAGAAAACGCACGTCGCGCAGCGTAGGATAAATCCAAGCTACTTCGAGCACTACGGTAGAAGGCTTTTTATTTTCTTGAATGCAGGAATGGGTGAAGCTTTCCTGGTCATCGGCTGCATAGGCATTGCGCGTCGTGGTAACAAAAGTACCTTTCCCTCGCGTGCGCTCAACGATATCGGCATCCTCTAGTTCCTTGATTGCCGATCGAACAGTAATACGACTAACGCCATATTCCTCCATAAGCTCCGTCTCAGTAGGAAGCTTATCCCCTTCGCTATATACGCCACTTTCTATTCGACTCACAAGATCGTGAACGATCTGCTTATACAATGGAACAGCGCTCTCCACTTTAACCATTATTCAACCTATTGCTTTCTACACTCAACGGCTTCAAGTCCCTGCCAATTGATGCCGAGTTGATTAGCCTTAATCGAAAAGAAGTATTTGAAATAATCACCCAACATCACCTGCTTAGTAAAGTGCACTGGCTTACCAGTGCTCATATAAACGGTCTCACTCAATATAAACATCGCAGCTTCTCCTGCGATGTTAAGGATGCGCTTCTCCTCATCCGTAGCAAGCCCTGCTTCAAGCACAATAGACGGGAAACAATTATCCTCTAGTCGCAGCCCCGTCTCTCTCTCAATCGTTTCATAAAGTGATGCGTTCTCCATATCGACACCCAGTAAAAACCCGAAGTTCTTTACTGGAAGATAAATATGTTCAATCATTGCATTTATGTGGTTAATTGACCTCACGCGTTTGAGGTAAACCGCAGATTCATTCTCTTCCATTCGCAAATGACGACGGACGGCAACGGGCGGCTCGACCTCCTGAAGAGCGAGAACACGAGACGAGGTTTCGATATTATTTTCATGGCAAAAATAAGTGAAACCCTTAAACGTGCTCAAGCTCGAGACGATTTTAGGCTGCCGGATAAATGTGCCCTTGCCATGACGCGTATCAAGCACGTCGTCATCCACAAGAGTTTGAATTGCCTTCCGTATCGTCGCACGGCTAACCTCGTATTCTTCGCAAAAACCATTTTCGCTAGGCAACACGCCACTTTCGGAAAACTCGCCCATCTCAATACGGCGGCGCAAATCATCGGCCACTTGTACATATAGCGGCACAGCACTAGTCGGGTTAATCATAACGTTCTCCGTACAACATTCTATGAAACTTCTATATGTTATAAGATAACCTATTACGTATTATTTTGAAAGAAATAGACGGTTCAATCTTATTTTTGAACCGTCTACAATATCAAACACTTCATATGAAGGTGTCGAATGCCACTTGTGGCGCAAACAAGAGGGGCATTTGGCAAAAAATGCCCCTCTTCGCCTTGAAGTCGCTACCGTGAAATGCCAACGAGCCGCATGGTCGAGTCCAAGCAAGTACGACCTCAAGCGGCCAGCTACGGCATGGCTCCCTAGAACGAGACTGCGACATTTGTTTGCATTGTTTTACGAACGCAACATAACGAATTATTTCCGAGCAAAATAACGGCCGCTGAAAGCTGCTTTAGTAGTTCATCTGGTGATAGTAGCGACGCGTGGTGAGCGGGTGGTTGCGGACGTGCTCGAGATGGCAGCTCAGGCGCTCGGTGATGGTGTAGGTGACCATCGGGGAGACGATCTTGCGGAACTCGGGGTCGCTGAACGGCAGCTCGACCTCGGCGGTGTCGAACTTGTTCACGCGGACATGGACGCCCTTCTCGTCGGCGAGCATGTGGGTGAAGTTGTCCACGCGGTCCATGAGCTTACGGGTGTCGTCCTCGCCGTAGAGCATGATGAGGCTCGTGCCCTCCTCGCACAGCTCGATGGTGCCGTGGAAGAACTCGGCGGCGTGGATGGACTTGGTCTTGATCCACTGCATCTCCTCGAGGATGCACATGGCGTAGTCGTAGGCCTCGCCCCAGAGCATGCCGGAGCCGATCACCATGTGGTAGTCGGTGTCCTTGAAGTCCTCGGCCATGGCGGCGCAGCGCTCGTCCTGGGCGTCCTTGGCCTTGATGAGGTACGGGGCGATGTTGCCGAACTCCTCCATGAAGGTGTCGTACTTGGGGAAGGCGCCGGCGTTCTTGAGGAAGCGGGCGACCAGCGTGATCTGGTAGGTGTAGATGGCCTCGCACAGGACGTCGTCCTCGGCGAAGCTGAAGAACTTGTAGTCGGCGTACTCGGTGGCCGGGGTGTTGTCGTTGGAGACGTACATCAGCGTGCGGGCGCCCTGCTCCTGGCAGAACTTGGCGGCCTCGATGATCTCGGGGGTGGTGCCGGTACGGGTGGAGAAGACGCAGACCGAGTCCTTGTTGAAGGCCTTGGGCGGGCATGCGAGGAACTCGGCGGCAATCTCGCAGTGGACGTCGACGTCGGCCGTGGTGGTCTCGACCCAATACTTCATCGGGAGCGTGTGGGCCCAGGTGCCGCCGCAGCCGATGAAGAAGATGTTGGAATAACCCTGCTCGCAGACCTTGTCCACGGCAGCCTCAATCTGAGGACGGAGAGCGAGGGCATCGCTCACAACCTTCTCGTAACGAGGCTCATCGAAATTGAACATCCCTTACTCCTAACTCACTTAGATGAACCCTTCATTCATCCCATAACGTTATAATACTTTATATAACTAACTATGCAAG
>CABSAN010000047.1 GCA_902475785.1 uncultured Collinsella sp. | reverse complement strand
AGCGCAAGATGGATTCTAAAAAACACCTTGCCAAATAGGAGCGTCAGGACGCAAAGAGGCTCCGCAGCGCGAAGCGCGATGCGGAGCCTCTTTGCATGTCCGAGGACGTTCCGGAGAGAAGCCCCCGTCACGCCCCCGGATTCCCGGTGGGAGTTCTAGACCTTGTCGGCCTTAGTACATACCGCCGCCCTGCTGACCAGCGGTGGCAGCAGCGATAGCATCCTCAAGCTGAGTGTTCTTGGGCACATCGGAGACGGTGGCCTCGGTGATGAGAATCAGGCTGGCGACAGAAGCAGCATTCTGCAGGGTGACGCGGCTGACCTTGACGGGGTCGAGGACGCCCATCTCGATCATGTCGCCCCACTCGCCGTTGGCAGAGTTGAGACCCTGGCCAGCAGGCAGCTCGGCAACCTTGTCGACCACGACAGCACCCTCAAAGCCAGCGTTCTTGGCGATGGTAGCGACCGGAGCAGTCAGAGCCTTCTTGACGATGTCGACGCCGATCTTCTCCTCGGGGTCGTCGATCTCGACAGCGTCGAGCGCAGGAGCAGCGTCCATGAAGGCGACGCCGCCGCCAGCGACAATGCCCTCCTCGACAGCAGCGCGGGTAGCCTGCAGGGCGTCCTCGACGCGATGCTTAATCTCCTTGAGCTCAGACTCGGTAGCAGCGCCGACCTTGATGACGGCAACGCCACCGGAGAGCTTGGCCAGGCGCTCCTGGAGCTTCTCGCGGTCGAAGTCAGAGGTGGTGTTCTCCATCTCGCCCTTGATCTGAGCGATACGGGCGTCGATGGCCTCCTTGGAGCCAGCGCCGCCGACGACGACGGTGTTGTCCTTGGAGATGGTGACGGACTTAGCGGTACCGAGCATATCGGCGGTAATGTCAGCGACCTTCACGCCCAGCTCGTCCAGAGCGGCCTGGCCACCGGTGAGGACGGCGATGTCCTCGAGGATGCGCTTGCGGCGATCGCCGTAGCCCGGAGCCTTGACGGCGCAGACGTTGAGGGCGCCGCGGATCTTGTTGAGGACCAGGGTCGGCAGAGCCTCGCCGTCGATGTCCTCAGCGATGATGAGCAGGCCACGGCCGGCGCGCTGGACAGCCTCGAGAACAGGCATGATGTCCTGAACGCTGGAGATCTTCTGGTCGGTGATGAGGATGTACGGATCCTTCATCACGGCCTCCATGCGGTCGTTATCCGTGACGAAGTAAGCGGAGACGTAGCCCTTGTCGAACTGCATGCCCTCGACGGTGTCGATGGTGATGTCGAACGTCTGGGAATCCTCGACGGTGATGACGCCGTCCTTGCCCACGACCTCCATGGCCTCGGCGATCTTCTCGCCAACCTCGGGGTCACCAGCGGAAATGGTGCCGACGGAAGCGATCTGCTCCTTGGTCTCGACCGGCTTGGCCTGCTTCTTCATCTCGGCGACGGCGGCGTTGACGGCCTTGTCGATGCCGCGACGGATGGCCAGCGGGTTGGCGCCAGCGGCGACGTTGCGCAGACCGTCGTTGACGATGGCCTGAGCGAGCAGGGTTGCGGTGGTGGTGCCGTCACCCACGGTGTCGTTGGTCTTGGTGGCGACCTCCTTCACCAACTGAGCGCCCATGTTCTCGATGTTGTCTTCGAGCTCAATCTCCTTAGCGACGGAAACGCCGTCGTTGGTGATGGTCGGGGCACCGAACGTGCGCTGCAGAGCGACGTAACGGCCCTTGGGGCCCATAGTGACGGTAACGGCGTCGGCCAGGGTGTTGACGCCCTTGGCGAGCTTAGCGCGGGCATCGGTGTTGAACGTAATGTTCTTTGCCATAGTGGGTAATCCTCCAAAAGAAATGTGACTCGCGTCGCCGCTTCCGAGTCCTATGCGGCGGGCGCGCTCAAAGACGAATCAGAGATTCTGACGAGACTAGGCCTCGACGACAGCGTAGATGTCGTCGGCGCGCATGAGCAGATACTTCTCGCCGTCGACCTTAACCTCGTTGCCACCGAACTTACCGTAGATGACAACGTCGCCAACCTTGACATCCATGGGGATGCGCTCACCCTTGTCGTTGACCTTGCCGGCGCCCACGGCAACGATGGTGCCGCGCTGCGGCTTCTCCTGAGCGTTGCTGGCGATGTACAGACCAGAGGCGGTCTTCTGCTCGGCCTCGTCGGGCTTGACCAAGACGCGATCTGCAAGCGGCTTCAAAGACGACATGCTTGTTTCCTCCTTTGTGGGCCGCGCGGTCATGCCGCGCGGGTTAACCCTTTTTGTTTGCGTACGCGTTGAATGGTACCCACGAATGGCGGGTTATACAACACGGAGTCAAAAAATCTTATTTTTTGGCACTTAGATTTTCTGAATGCCGGGGGATAACTTAGCAGTGGCTCCCGGGGCGGACCGGAGGGGATGAAGTTTGCTGCTCTACAGTCCTGCGCAAGACGGAAAGCACATTAAGTGCTTTCCTTTGCGTGCGGAACTCGCGACAAACTTCATGCCCTCCGGTCCGCCCCGGGAGCCAGGTTAACTAATTCGGGCCCGGCATTCAGAAAAGTCAGTGCAGCAAAATGGCGATGCGGATAGCGACATGGGCATGGTTTTCGCCGCGCGCACGGGTCCCCCAGGGAGCACCGTGCATTTTTGGGAGTATTCAGCAGACCAGGACGGCTGCATACGCACTGGACATTCCTTATTGGTCCCAAAGACGCCTTCGACAGGCGACTTGGGTCGGCAGGCAGGCCCCGTCAGGACAAAAAGGCATGCCTCGCGTCGCACCGGAGCCCGAAATGACGTCAATCTCCACAACGTTACCTGACTGCAGCGGCGCCGGCGGGGCTTGTGTTGCTGAATACTCCGTTTTTTGCACGGCCCAGGCGGGGGTACATCAGGACCAGAAGGAACATCCCAGCCTTTTTATGCAATCTGCAATGGAAAGTATGCAAAACACCAAGAGACGGCATTGCTGATGTCCAAATTAAATGCGCGGGGCAGCGGTGCCCCACCCCACGCTCAAATCAGGCAGAGCAGGGACGCTCATAGTGGGTCCCCACCGATATACAAACGCGGCTCGAGTGCCATCCCAAAATAGGCTGCCCGAGCCGCGTTTAACGGTACGGCATGATTATTAGCGCTCGTAGATTAAGTTGCCTGCCAGATAGGTTGCCTGAACTTTGGTGTCCTGGAGTTCTTGGGGGTCAATGGTGAGCGGGTTTTGGTCCAGGACTACCAGGTCGGCGTATTTGCCGGGCTCCAGGCTGCCGAGGTTTTGCTCGTCGCCCGCTGCGTACGCGCTGCCAAGCGTGTAGTTGCGCAGGGCCGTTGCCGCGTCGATGCGCTCGCTGGGGAGCCAGCCGCCCTCGGGCCAGTGGCTTTTGGGGTCTTGGCGCGTGATAGCCGTGTAGAGCACGTTCATGCTGGTAACGGCTGTGATGGGGCTATCGGTACCGAAAGCTTGGCGGATGCCGCGCTGCTGATAGGTCGCAAACGGCCACATGATGCGGCTGCGTTCCAGGCCCAGGTCGCGCTCCGGGCCACCCGGGTCGAGCGTGATGTGGCAAGGCTGGCTCGAGGCAATGACGTTGAGCTTGCGCAGACGATCGATGTCCTCGGGCAGCAGATTCTCCAGATGCTCGAGCGTGTTATGACCGTGCGGGGGCAGACCGTAGAGCTCTGCCGCCTCCTCAAAGATATCGAGCGCAGCATGAATGGCACCGTCGCCGATAACGTGGATGCGCACGGTGTGGCCGCGCTCGGCTGCCGCCAGAACCAGCTTGCGCATGCGCTCGACGGGAACCGTCAGACGACCCTGGTCGCCCGGGAAGCGCGGGTTGGTATAGGGCTCAGTGAGGTATGCGGTATGCTCGCTCGACACGCCGTCGAAGAACTGTTTAAAGCCTGGCGCCGAGAGCAGCGCGTTGTTCGCGTAGCGGGTCTGGAGTTCTTCCAAGCGTGATTGGTCATCCAGCAGCGTGGGAAACAGATGGGCACGGATGCCCAGCTTGCCGGCGGCCTGCAGCTTGTCGTAAACATCGTCGCGAATAAAGTCGCAGCCCGGCATGGGCATGAGCGACATATCGCAGATTGAGGTGATGCCCTGCTCGGCCATACGCTTCATCTGGTCGGCGTAAGCGCTCGCGATGCGGTCCTCGCCCAGCCACTCCAGGCAGCGCGGCAGCAGCTGCATAGCAGCTGCCTCGTGGGCGATACCCGTGAGTTCGCCATTTGCATTCTTGTCGTAGCTGCCGCCCGCCGGCGGCTCGCTGTCACGCGTCACGCCGAGGGCTTCGAGTGCGCGGCTGTTGAGCCACAGGGTATGCCCGTCGCCCGAATACATAACACAGGGGCGATCGGGGAAGGCGGCGTCGAGGGAGGCCTTGGTAGGATGCTCGGGCGGATCCCAACGGTAGTCGCGCCAGCCCTGCGTTACAACCCAAGCGTCGTCAGGCAGGTCCTGGGAAAACTCGAGCGCGTGTTGTACCAGCGCCGCCTCGGACGTGCCCATATCCATGAGCATGTACGGCGAGGAACCGACCGAAGTATGGAAGAAATGCAGGTGCGCATCGTGGAAACCGGGGCAGATGAATTGCTCGCCGTAGTCGACAACTGGCGTGGCGGCAGGGGCGGCGGCAACCACGTCATCGGGCGCGCCGACCGCGACGATGCGATCGCCCGCAATGGCAATCGCCAGCTCGCGGGCGGTATCGATACCGTCTTGCGCGGTAAAAACGTTCTTAGAGCAGATAATCCAATCGATATGTTGCATGGGCGTCCCCATCTCTGGCAGGAAATTCAACACCCCCGAGTGTACTCCCCCACTCTTGTTACAAAACCCCAAGCGGCAAACGGCAACTTTACCAGCCCTAGCGGCAGGTGGCATACTGGAGAGAGCCTGTACGATTTTGCGATCGAGCCAACAAGGAGCAAATCGACCATGACGAAGACCAAGGCACAGCAGATTATGGCGGCAACCGAGGTTCGCGCGGCAGACGACGTCACCGCGGCCATCCGAGATATCGCCGCCGAGTTTGAGCCCTACATCATCAAGCAGCGCCGGCACTTCCATAAGCACCCGGAGCTGAGCCTTGCCGAGGAGCGCACGACTTCCGACATCGCCAACCAGCTCGACGCCATGAATATCCCCTACGAGCGCCCGCTCAAGACGGGCCTGGTGGCGACGCTCCGCGGTACCGCGCCCGATGCCTACCGCGAGGACGGCACGCCGCGCCGCCGTATCCTGCTGCGCGCCGATATCGACGCCCTGCCTGTCACCGAGCAGACCGGCGAGGAGTTCGCCAGCGTCAACGAGGGCTGCATGCACGCCTGCGGTCACGACTGCCATATAGCCATGATGCTCGGCACGCTGCAAATCCTGCGCCATATGACTGACGACATCCACGGCGAGATTCGCATCGTATTCCAGCCCAGCGAGGAAAACGGCCAGGGCGCCAAGCTCATGATCGGCACGGGCGTACTCGATGGCGTCGACGGTGCCTATGCCGCGCACATCTGGAGCGAGGTCGATGCCGGCACCGTGAGCTGCGAGCCCGGTCCGCGCATGGCAAACACCGACTGGTTCCGCATCGACGTCCGCGGCACCTCGTGCCATGGCGCCATGCCCCAGCGCGGCCACGATGCCGTTATGGTTGCCGCCGAGATCGTCAACGCCCTGCAGACCATCGTCTCGCGCGAGATTAGCCCCTACGAACCCGCCGTCATCACCGTCGGCGAACTGCACGGCGGCACCGCGCGCAACGTTATCGCCGGCACGGCGTACCTCGCCGGCACGGTGCGCACCTATGGCGACAAGACGCATGAAGAGATGCCCGAGCTTATGCGCCGCATCGTGGAGCACACCGCAGCGGCACTAGGCGCCGAGGCCGAACTCACCGACTACACCATTGCCAACTACAAGGTCGAAAACGATGCCGCCTCAAGCGAGCGCTGCCGCCAAGCTGTGCTCAAGTGCTTGGGCCCCGCGGGCGAGGGCCATTACCGCGGCACGCTTTCGGGCGAGGACTTCTCGGAGTATCTGCGCCGCGTACCGGGCGTGCTCGCCTTTGTTGGCACGCGCAACCCCCAGATTGGCGCCACGTACGCCCAACATTCTTGCTTCTACAAGATTGACGAGTCGGTACTAGCCAAGGGTTCCATGGTAGCCGCCCAGTATGCCATCGACTTTTTGGCCGAGCCCACGCAAGAGGAGCTCGACGGCCCCACGATCGCCGCGGTTGCCGAAACCAACCCCGACTTGGCCGCCAAGCTGCGCTCTGCCAAGGCAACGGCCGCCGAGGCCCGCGACGCCATGCACGACGCCCGCACCGCCCGCCATGCCGCCATCAAGGGCATTCACGATGCGCGGGCTGCCGCTCGCCACGAGGAGAAGCGCGACGAGTAGACTGTAAGATTCTTCAAACACCCATTCAAAATAATGAGAGGGCGGATGTTGAAACGAACATCCGCCCTCTCATTATTTGTCAAGCGCTATTTCTACCATTTCAACCCCGTCCCCAAATGGCAGAGCCAGCGTGGGGTTTCGAGGTGAATGATATCGGTGGGGACTCCGGCGGGCGCATGGCCACCAAAGAGCAGGCCCGCGTCTGCCGGGTTGATAAGGCGCACGATCCATACGGCAACGACCAGCACGCACAGAACAATAACCGCAATGTCGATGCCGCGCTTTAGCTTGCTCGATGCCACCTCCTCGCGCACGAACGCGAGCGCAAACGCAATCGGCACCACCCAAAACAGCGGATGATAAGCGAAGGCCGCCGCAAAATCGAGGCGCAGTGCTGCCAGCCAGGCCCTCGTCATGCCACATCCCGGACAGGGAATACCCGTCATCAGGCGAAACACGCAGCCGATATCGAGCAGGTAGAGTGCGAGCCAGGCGACAAAGAGCGCGCCGATGCAAGAAAGGGCGCGGCGAATGAGTTCCGCCGCGCCCTTATGTCCCTGGGAGCTGTTCACGCCGCTCTTATCGTTAGGCACGAGCGCCAAGACGGACGTTGTAAGCCGTTGCCATGGCATTGGTATTCTTGATGATGATGTTCATGGCAAAGATGGGGCCAAGGCCGCACAGCAGCGCGCCGACGATCTGCCACATAAGAACGGTGGTACCGTTCTCCTGGAACATCAGGCCATAGCGAGGAGCATTAGCCTGCAGGCGGTTGCCGATCTTGTAGTACCAGTAGAGTGCGTAGAAGTCGCAGGTCACGAACGACAGCAGGATGAATGCAGCCAGACCCGGTGTGGAATCGCCGTCGTCCTGGCACATGACATTGATGTCGCGCGCGAGGCAATAGAGGAAGTAATACGAATAGATGCCGCAGGTCACGATGGAAAGCAGGAGCCAGCCGATTACGCCACGGTCGGTCTTAATCGGAGCATAGCCCATCGGGGCAGGTGCAGGCTGCTGAGCATACTGCTGCTGCCCGGCGTACTGTTGCTGGGGCTGAGGCGCAGGCTGAACTGCCTGAACCGGAGCGGGCTGAATCTGCGTGGGCTGCGGAGCAGGCTGGGGCTGAGGTGCAGGCTGCGGCGCGGGCTGCGGAGCAGGAGCAGCGGAAGCGGCACCGATGGCAGAACCGCAGACAGGGCAGAATTTGGCATCATCCGAAATGGGAGAACCACAAGTGGGACAGAACATAAGCCTCTCCTTTTCCTAAGGCGTCGCACGCCTTCAAACCTTACACGTCTATGTTCTCAACAATAGCCGCGACGTTGTTGCGCAACATTGACCAATTTCCGAGAAATTTTGCTGCAACCGTTTTCCCGGGCATTTTCCTGCTTTCGCAGTAGAAAAAGGCACCCCGGGCTCAGTTGCCCAGGGCGCCTCGACCGACTATTCGGTTTGATTGTTTTCGGCAGCAGGATTATCGCCCGGCTCATCCGCCGGCGTGGCAACGGCATCCCAATCGGGCTCCGCAGGCGTCGCCTCGGGCGTCGGTGCGGGTGCAGGGGCAGGTGCCGGAGCAGGTGCAGCACCAGTGGCGGCCGTGGGATTGAATCCCGCAGGAGCAGGCTTCTTCTCACCCGGGAGCACAAACGTCAGGACGTCGTCGGTATCCTCGTCGGACCACTCGCTGGCATGGCGTGCCGCCCAATAGCCAACGGCGCGATACTTGAGCATCTTGCCAAACACAGTCAGGAACACCGTGACAAAGGCAACAATCATCAAGAACAGAATGAGCGTGATGCCGCCGCCCGTGATGATTGCCTCGAGACCCGAAGGACGAGAATAGTAGCCGTAGTAGCCATAGCTGCTAATGCCCAGCGCGGCAACAAAACCAAAGATGGCGGTGAAAATCCACGTGATGATATTGGAAACAATGCCCGTCAAAAACTCGGGGAGAATCGATGCGCAGAACAACTTGCCCAGGTTGGCCTTATAGGACTTCCAAACCTTCTCGAGCGAAAACGCGCTCTCCACGCGGCCGGCGACTGCAAAGTGCATCACAGCGGCATCGCCAAACATCTTAAAGAAGATGCCCAGTACCACCGACACGATCATGGCAAAGACAAGCAGACCCATCGACCCGATGAGTGCACCCTCGAGGCCGCTCGAACCGTAGTAATAGTACGAGCCAACGGCACCGATCGCAGCGCTCTCAAGCACCGAGAACACCACACCGATCACCGGAATAATGGCTATGAGCCGGAGCACGTTCGTAATGACAGACGAGAAAATGCCCAATCCAAACGAGGTCGAGCGCAACAGCGGACGCTCCATGCCGTTATCATCCTTGAGCGACAGGTCACGACCCCACTCGATAGCAAAGCCGGCACCGCACACGCTTGCCACGTACGCAAGCAAAAAGCCAATGGCCGCTGCGATACCGCCGATAACGGGGATAAACAGCACCAGCACCGAGACAACACAGATCAGCGCCGGCAAAAAGGCGATCTGGCATACGCGAACCAAGGCGCCGGGAACCTTGAGCATGTCGTTGAAGGCCTGAGCCATGCAACCCTTGGGCGCGTTCATAGCCGGCTGGGGCGCAACGAACGGCTGCGGCTGCGGCTGGGCAAACGGCTGACCCTGCGGCTGAGGTTGAGCTTGCGGAGCGGGGCCGGCGGCCTTGACCTCGGTATTAGGGGCACCGCACACGCCGCAGAACTTGTCGTTATCGCCCATGGGGGCGCCACACTGCGAACAGAACATCGAAATCATCCCTTCGTATCTAGAGCGAATCACCTGGATCGCAAACGATGTCTTTGGCATCATTATCGCCCAATATGGGGACAAATACCCCAAGATGACCGATTTGCAACGTGGGTAGCTTTATTCAATGATTCAAAGTGCGCACCAGGGCTAGTTCGTGCCGCGGAAGCCCTTGCCGACGATTTCGGAGCTATCGACGATGGTGATGAAGGCACCAGGGTCAATCTCGCGGGTATAGCGGCGCAGTTGCACTGCCTCGCGACGGCTCAGCACGCTCATGATCACCGTCACGCACTTGCCCGAGAAGGCACCGTAGCCGCGGCTGATGGTCGCCGTGCGGTTGAGATGCTTGACGATAAACTCCTCAACCTTAAGGGGCTCGGAGCAAATAATCGTGCAGACCTTACGAAGGTGAATGCTCTCGATGGCCTTGTCGACCACAAGCGTCTTGGCAAACAGGCCGAGCACGCAATACAGACCGACACGCGGGCCATACAAAAAAGCCGCGATAGTCACGATGCCGATATCGACCAACAGCAGTGCGCGACCAATCTCGAGCGTAGTGCGGCGCTTGAGGATCATGGCGAGGATGTCCGTGCCGCCCGTCGAGGCGCCGATATCAAAGACGATAGCGCTGCCGAGCGCCGGCAGAATCACGGCAAAGCACAGGTCAAGCCACATATCGCCCGTCATCGAGATATCGGTCGGGATAAAGAGCTCAAACAGCGAAACATAGGCGGACAGTGCAAACGAGGCGAAGACGCTCCACAGGATTGCCTTGCGCTCCAAAAAGATAAAGCCCAAAACGACGAGAATCGCGTTGATAATCCACATAAAGACGCCGACGGGCAGGGTCGGGAACAGCGTGGACAGAATGACCGACACGCCCGAGGTGCCGCCGAAGGCAAAGTGATTGGGGGTTTTAAAGGCCACGATGGCGAACGCCGTGAGGATCAGGCCTAGATTGAGCTCGGCAAAAAAGCGCGGAAAGCCTGGTTCCTGGCTGCGCTTGCGGCCGGCGCGCACGCCACGTTCGATATCCTCGCGACCGACAACGCGCTCCATCGGCACCACCGGAGGACGATGCATCTCCTCGGCGGCACGCGACGCCGCCTCTGCCGCAGCGGCTTCAATCGCCCATGCCTTGCTTTCGGTCTCGTGTTCGTCGGCCATTACGGCAACCCCTCGTTAACAATTTGGAAACAATGCGCCCATTAGGGTAACGCGGAACGCGAAGATTGCAACCCTTAGTTAGACGAGCGGTATGCCTGCATCGGGGGCATATAGAAAACGGTCGACCGCACTTTTGCTTGCGCGGTCGACCGTTTAGCGTTTTCGCAGGTAAAACCTATCGAAACAAACCTGTCCCTATTTGGTAGGTTACTCGTGCTGGCTGGTGCGGTGCTCGTACTCCTCGGGGGTGATGACATCCTCGATGCGCAGGTTGACGCCTGCCACCTCAAGGCCGGTCATCGCGGCCAGACGCTCGGTGACGCGCGCCTTAACGTCGTCAAAAATCGCAGGCGCATAGGCGCCGTACTCGATGATGACCGAGATGTTGACGACCACGCGGTTGTCGTCGGTGACCTCGACCGTCACGCCCTTGGTCAGGTTCTCGGCACCAAACTGCTCCTGCACAAAGTGCATGAGGTTGCCCTTCATGCCCAGGACGTGCGGCACCTCGCGGGTGGCCATGGCGACGATTTTCTCGATCACGCCGTTGGAATAGGTCAGCGAGTCCTCGGACTCGTCCGCCTCCTCATCCATCTCCTCGTTATCCTCGTCCGCATCGGACTCGGCCTCGACGAGTGCCTCGTCCTCGAGCGTTACGTCCTCCGCCTCGGCGGCGACGGCCTCATTCGCCTCGAGCTCGGTATCGGCTACATCGACCTTCGTGTTAAAAGCCATGGTTCCTCCTTATGCCTGCCGCGGATGCGACAGTCGAATACGTATTAGCGGCCGCTAAACAGGCGGCCGAAGAAGTTGACGATACCGTTCTCGCCGTCGCGAATCTGGCCGATCACGGCGCCGATCAGCACAAAGAATGCGATGACGAGCGTGTCCCACAGGCCCAACGTAAGTACCAGCACGGCGAGGATAAAGCCTGCCAAGGCGCCGAGCGTAGTGTTGGGGTGGCGCACGGCGTAGCTCCAGATAGCAGCGCCCGTACCTTTGATGAGACCCATGGCCTCGTCAAAGTCGTTGGCGGCACTGTCGTGCTGCTCGCCGGCCTCGGGCTTGGTGTCGGCGGACTCGCCTGCCGGCGTAGCGTTCTGGTCGATCGTCAGGCGCGGCGTGCGGGCGGTCTTGTCTTGATTGGTATCACTCACCGGAAACCTCCACGGTCTGGACGGTAGTCTTGGACGGCAAAAAACGGACGCGCGCGGTCGTGCCCGGCGTGCCGAGCATGGTGTCGCAGGCCTTCTCGATGCGCTGCTGCATCGAGGTGGCAAGAGCGGCAACGTCCTTGTCATCGAGCGCGATGGCCTCGACCTTAAAACGAACGCGCGACTCGTCGGAGCCTTGAACGCGTGCCTCGATATGCTCAACCATCACGCGATCATCGCACTCTGCCGCGGCACGGGCGCACGAGGAAAGCGCTGCGAGCGTGACCTCGATATTGCGCTCCCCCGCCGGATGCACGCAGGACGGCTCGCGACGCGCGAACATCAGGCGGAAAAAACCGATGAGCACGCCAAGCGCCACGATAGCGGCACACACCGTAACGACGACGCGAGGCATGGTGTCACGCAGCAGCAGCATAAAGCGATACGTATACGGTCCCCAGAACTGGCAGACAAGCGTACCCAGCGCCACGATGGCGGCGGCAAGATACACGATCGCTAGGGCTCGTTTGAGTACGCGCACACGCGCTCCCTTCAGGTTTCGGTCCACAGAATGCAAAACGATTCGCATCATTATAAAAGAGCCGGGTCCGGTGCTGTACGCACGCGGATCCGGCTCATCTATTCCACGAGGCTTGCATGCTCGCTTCATTATGCCCAGATATGCACGGCTTAACCCGTGTGGGCGCTACTCCTCCTCGAGGGCAGCGATGACCTCGTCGGTCATGTCCATGGTGCTGTAGACGTCCTGGACGTCGTCGAGCTCCTCGAGGCGGTCGATGAGGCGCTGGACCTTCTTGGCGTCGGTACCGGAGACCTCGGTCGGGGTGGTCGGGACCATAGTGGTCTCGGAGCCCTTGACCTGGACGCCCTGCTCCTCGAGCGCCTTGGAAACAGCCATGACGTCGTTAGCAGCGGTCCAGACGATCCACTCCTCGCCGGCGTCCTCGTAGTCCTCGCCACCGGCCTCGGCGATGGCCATCATGAACTCATCCTCGTCACCGGCAGGACCGTTGGCGATCATGGTCTCCTTCTTGGCGTTCTCGTCCAGGATCTCCTTGGCGACGACGATCTGGCCCTTGCGCTCAAACTGGAAGGCGACGGAGCCCGAGGTGCCCAGGTTACCACCAGCGTGGGAGAAGGCGGAACGGACATCAGCGGCGGTGCGGTTGCGGTTGTCGGTCAGGCAGTCAACGTAGACGGCGACACCGGCGGGACCGTAGCCCTCGTACACGATGTTCTCGTAGACGGCGGCATCGGCACCCGAACCGAAGGCCTTGTCGATAGCGGACTTGATCTTGTCCTTGGGCATGGACTGAGCCTTGGCCTTAGCAACGGCAGCGGCGAGGCTGGCGTTGTTCTCGGGCAGCGGGTCGCCGCCGAGACGGGCAGCAACGGTGATGTTGCGGCTCAGCTTGGAGAAGAGGGCGGAACGCTTGGCGTCCTGCGCGCCCTTACGATGCTTGGTTGTGGCCCACTTAGAGTGTCCGGACATACGTGTCTCCTATCGGTTTCGACCTAAAGCCCAGCGCAGATGCTCGGGCAATATAAACAAACGTCGTTATGATATACCTACTGGCCTGCGAGATAAACCCCAAAATGAAGGCGTCGTGATGATACAGCCCCTTGGTGCAAAGCAACCTGCCCCCTTTGCACCAAATTAGGACCAGAGGAGGTCGCTGCGGGTGATGGTGGCGCCGATGGCAAAGGGCATGCAGGCGATGACCGGATACAGGTAGCGCATGTAGGTCGAGCCGTTGCAGGGACCAATCAGGCACACGGCGAGCACGCCCAGCAGCGGCACCCAAATGGCCAGCCCGCGCCACGAATGACGACGTAGCAGATAGACCACCACGGCGATCATGATCCACACATAGGTGGCCGAGCTCATGGTGAGCGAGATAAACGGGATGCGCTGCACCGCCACGCGGTACAGGTTGATCAGGTGGTCGCACCAGCGCACAACCTTGCTATCGACCGGATGGAAGTCGAAGTACTTGAGGTTATCGGGCTTCGCCATGATCTCGGCACTGCGCGCCGTGCTGTAGACCCATGCGTCGCGAGCGCTCGGATAAAAGTAGCCGTAGTAGTTATTGATGAGCGCCGAGATATAGCACCCGGGGTCCTTTTTGAACATCTGGGCCCACACCTCAAAATAGGCCTTGATGTCCTCCTGCGAGGCGTACTCGTTAAAGCAATTTTTGACGGCGTCCGACTTATCTGGGTCGTAACGGTGGCCCAGATTGTCGTACTTGAGTACCCGGTCAATCACGGCACGCTCTTCGTCGGTCACCAAGCCGTCGCAAGGAGCCTCCACGATGGTGCCGTCCTCCTTAACCGTGGGGTTGACGCCCGAGTTGAGGCCGTCGTGCTTTTGGACGAAACGAGCCGTCTGCTGGAACGGAATCGAGAGGATTTCGCGCTTGGAACCAGGCGTGATGTCGTGTGCCGGCATAAAGACCTTAGTGAAGTACATATTAGAGGCAAGGCAGAGTGCAAGCACCGCAAGAACTCCCGCCCAGCGGAAACGCGGGATGGCGCCCGAAGGCGCAGCACCAGCCTGCTTGGCTGCACGATGGGCCATATGCACGTCCCATGCGCAAAACGCCGCCGCGATTACGCATGCCGCCAGGGGAAACACCAGGCCGCCGTTGCGCAGAAACGTGGAGCCCATGGCGCCCAGAGCGAGCAGCAGCCAGTCATGGCGCGCAAAGAGCACGGGCCTGGAATCGCCCGCACGCTCGGCATTGGCATAGCGACGGGGCAGGCCGCAGGCCACGAGCTTGACGATCTGCACCAACAGCACCAAAAACGCGTCGGCAAACAGCACATCTTTGGTAAGCAGGGCCGCGTAGTTGGAGAACATGGGCATAAACACAAAGAACAGCAAGATCACGCCGCGGACCGGCAGGCTCACGCCCAGCTTGCGCAGCGACGAGATGGAATAGGCCATGCAGGCGGCCGTAATGACGAACTGAGTGCAGGTGTAGATGGCAAGACCTGCGTTGGCGCTGTTGAACAGTGAAAGTCCCAGCTGGACGCACGAACCGATGATAGCCGTGTGCACCACGGGGTGATGTCCGTTGAGCAACACATTGGGATTGAGCAGACGCAGGTAGTCACTCGTACCGTTGGGGTAGTTGAACCACTGGCGAATCTGCGCACCCGTATCTCCCATAAAAAGGCCGGGCAGCGAAGCGATGAGCGTGGGCGCCCAGGCGATCATAAGCACCAGGAAGGGCCCGGCAAAGGGATGGACCGAGAGCGCGGCGTGAGCCACACGCCATACGCGGCCAAAGTGCGCCTCGAAAAACGGAATACGCCGAGAGCTCAGCCAATCTAGACACTCAAAGGCAAGGTAGAAGGCAACGACCGCCAAGAGCATCCAGCCCACACCGCCGATCCAGGCGCAGATGATGCGCGCCTTGTCGCCAAGGACAAGCTCGGCCGAATCGGTGAGGTCGTAGCTGCGGCCAAACACCATGCAGACGGCAAAGAAAAGCGACGGAAGGATCACCGAGGGACGCCAAGCGTCGCCGCGGCCAAAGAATACGTAGCGAAACGGCAGCGTGAGCAGGCAGGCAAGCGCAAGCAGCATGACCGCGTCGGTATGGCCGGCAAACGAGAGGAGTACCTCGTAGCACACGTACAGCGCACCCGTCGCCTTGGGGTCAATCGCCAAGACTGCATTGCTCGACACCGGGGCGGGATCGATGGAAAACGCCGTGGTCGCCAACAGCGCGAGCAAAAATGCGATGAGCGTCTGCTTGGCGGGATAGCGCTTAAACCAAACGATGCGGGCAGCGTCGCGCGCAGCCGTTGTGGAGAGGTCGGAATCCTTCACAGTCCGAAAGCCTTTCTAGAAACCTGCCAAAAAGGGACAGGTTTATTTTGGCAGGTTTTATCTGGGAAAACGTTACGGTTTTGTCATCGTTGCCCAGCGAACCACCACAAAGGCGCCTGTCCCCTTTTGGTGGTTTTGGTGGTTAGGCATCCAGGTAGATGCGCTGGGGGCGATTGCGGTGTCGGGCGAAGATGATGAGCGCCAGACCGGCGATCACGAGCGGCAAACTCAGCAGCTGGCCCATGGTGATGACGCCGCCCAGCAGATAGCCCAACTGGGCATCGGGCACGCGCACGAACTCAACGAGAAAGCGGACGATGCCGTACCCCATCACGAACACGCCCATAAACGTGCCCTGGGGCAGCAGCGGCTTTTTGCAGCTAAGCACCTGCAGAATGCAAAAGAGCACGATACCCTCAAGGAATGCCTCATAGAGCTGGGAAGGATGACGCGGCATATCGCCCGCGGTGCCGCCAAAGACAACACCCCAAGGCAGGTCGGTCGGCTTGCCCCACAGCTCGCCGTTGACAAAGTTGGCACAACGGCCCAGGCACAAGGCCAGCGGCGCGCCTATGACGGCAAGGTCTGCCAAAGTCCATGCGTCGAGCTTATACATGCGGCACACGATGATGCCGCCGATAATGCCGCCCACCAAGCCGCCATGGAAGCTCATGCCGCCCTCGTTAGTGGCAAAGATCTCGAGCGGGTGGGTCCAATAGTAGCCATCGCCGTAAAAGACGACGTAGAACAGGCGCGCACCGATAATGAGGCCAAAGACCACGCCGACCACGACACTCGTCAGGTCGTCAATCGTGATGCTAAAGCCCCAGCGACGCTGCGTGCGGTACATGACGACCGCCGTGAGCAGGGCGCCGACCACATAGGCCAGACCATACCAGTAAATCGTGATGGGCCCCGCCGAAATCGCGACAGGATCAAGCATATGGTAGAAGTCGTTGAGCATGTCGACCCTCCTACTCCCTACATACAAATGCGGCCGCGGGCCTTGCGCTTGCAGCCGCATATTTGGACGTAACGTCTATGCGGAGTATGTCGTCCGCAGCCTTCGCATCTTAGAACGGCGCGTACTCGTCGTACAGGTCGTCGGCCTCACCGGAGGCATTGACCTGCTCGACGCGGGTAACGCCGGGCACGTGCTCCTTCAGGATGCGCTCGATGCCCATGGACAGGGTCAGCGAGCTCATGGGGCAGCCGGCGCAGGAGCCCTGCAGTTCCAGCTTGACGACGCCCTCGTCGTCGACGCCCACATACTCCATATCGCCGCCGTCGGCCTGCAGGTTGGGGCGAATCTCTTCAAGAACCTTCTTAAGCAGCTCTTCGTTAACAGCCACAGGGGCTCCTTTCTCACAATAACGCGGGCACGCCCGCGGACAGAAGCTATGTTACTACAGCCATGTACCCGCTCACGAGCCGTCCATGCGCGCAGACGCGACTTTCACGAGTAGTCAATTTGGGACGTGTCTCTATAGTTTTGTCAAGCGCGTGCTTCGCGCCATTTCGGCATGAC
>CABSAN010000046.1 GCA_902475785.1 uncultured Collinsella sp. | reverse complement strand
CGGGCTTCCCGAGGCCAAGAGAGTCTATAGTCAGCTAGTCTTGCGCGCGGAGACTCCTGTTGTCGTTTCGTTTCCTGATGCCGATGCACGTCAGCGCAAAGCATTGGTCACACAAGGGATTCCCTTTGTCTGCCCAGGTAGACAGGCTTTTCTTCCATTTATGGGCACAGCTTGCACGGAGAGGGGCGGTGCCCGGTTTCGCAATCACGCGACCAAGATGTCACCCAACGCACAGGCTACCGCAATCTGGGGAGCAGCCCAGGAGCCGTATCGTCCCTATGACCTTTGTCGTGCGCTTGGGATTTCGGCAAGCCGCGCGAGTGAGGCCATAACCGAGCTTGTCGACAGGGGACTCGCGAGGCGCGAGCGTCGCGAGCGACGTGTCGTCGTGTTCCCTGTTGCCGTTGATCTTCTGCTCAGCGAGCACATGGCCGAGCTCTCCTCGCCTGTCTCGAAGGTCTTTTTTGCAAGGAAGACGCCGCAGATCGACTATCTTGTTGACGCCGGGGAGACGGCGCTCGCTGCGCGTTCGATGCTCGCTGCGCCGGGCATGGAACAAAAGGCCGTCTTAAGAAGTGCATGGCGTCAACTGAGCGACCTCGAAGTCGCAGACGGGGAGTTGCCGGATAACGAAACGGCGATGATCCAAGTGTGGCGCTATGCGCCCGTGTTTGCCGACTCCTCCCGCGTCGATGACATTTCGCTTGCGCTATCTTTGGCGGCAATCGACGATGAGCGAATTCAGCTCGAAGTCGATCGCATGTTTGGAAAGGAATATCCATGGCAAGAAGCGCTGTAGAAGGTCTCCAAGAATTTCAGCAGCATATGCAAGAAGCTGCAGGATCGTATGCCCTTATCGGCGGCACGGCATGCGACATTTTGCTCGCGGAGGCGGGACTTCCGTTTAGGGCGACTCACGATTTTGATGTGGTAATTGTCGCCGATGACCGGTTGCCTCAGACGGCAGAAGCTATATGGACTTTGGTACGTGATGGCGGTTACCGCTGCGGCTGGGGCGAAGGCAAAGGTTCATGTTTTTATCGGTTTACAGAGCCTAAGAGGCCGGGTTACCCCCATATGATTGAACTCTTCGCGAAGTGCCCCGACTTTCTAAAGGGTCGTGAGGGGATTGATGTGGCGCCAATTCACGTTGATGAAAACATAAGCAGTCTTTCGGCAATTTTGTTGGACGATGCTTACTACAGCTTGTTCCTTCAGGGAATTCGGACCGTAGACAGCGTTTCGGTCCTGGGTACGGAATACATTGTCCCGTTCAAAGCGAAGGCGTATCTCGACCTAAAAGCTAGAAGGGAAGCGGGGGAGAACGTTGATTCGAGGAAGGTAAAAAAGCATAAACGCGATGCGCTGAGACTTGCTCAGCTGCTTGGCGAGTCGGAAGGTGTCGATCTGCGCGGAGAACTGAAGGACGATATGCTTGCGTTTGTCAAAGATTGTGAGGTGGGCGACGTCAATCTGAAACGGATTGGGGTTGCGGGCGTAACGATGGCGCAGTTGCTCGAGACGATGAAAGCAACATATGGCTTGATTGGTTGAGTGGGGTTACGTGGCCCGGACGGTGCAGCCAAGCTGCGTTGTCCGGCGCATGAGCTCGCTAATCGGCTATTATTTGTTTAGACAACTTGAGTTGTAGAGGAGTGACCGGCGATGGTGCAGGGCGCCAAACATATGAAGAGCAATAACGCCGCGGCCAACGGTGGCTCAAGCCCTCAGCCCAAATCCCAGCCCAAGACCAAGCCCAAGCGCCGCCGCAAGCGGCTGCCACGCTGGGCCGACCGGCTCATCACTATCGTCATCATCCTTATTGGCGTGGGCCTTATGACCTGGCCGTGGATATTGGACCGGCTCGAGGCCTCGGGCGTGTTCAACCAGATCAGCACGGTGTCCAGCACCGTGGACTCGCTGCCTGCCGAGGAGCGCGAGCGCATCCTGCTCCAGGCTCGCTCCTTTAACGAGCAGCTGGCGGGCGAGGCCACCGAGCTCCCCGCCGACCAGATTGAGCCCTACGCCCAGCAGCTCATCTTTGACCGCGACCCCATGATGAGCTGGGTCGAGATCCCCTCCATCGACGTGAGCATGCCCATCTACCACGGCACGAGCGAGGAAGTCCTTATGGCGGGCGTCGGCCACCTGGAGGGCACGAGCCTGCCGGTGGGCGGCACCTCGACGCATTGCGTGCTCACCGCGCACTCGGGCATGCGCAACCTGAGCATGTTCGACGACATCCACTCGTTGGAGCCCGGCGACCTGGTTCTGCTGCACACCATGAACAAGACGCTCGCCTATAAGATGGTGGACTCTGAGGTCGTGCTGCCCGAGGAGATGGAGTCGCTGACCATCGAGCCGGGCGCCGACAAGGTGACGCTCGTCACCTGCACGCCCTATGGCGTGAACGACCACCGCCTGCTGGTGCACTGCGTGCGCACCAAGTACAACAAGAAGGACGTCGACAAGCAAAAGTCGCTAGCCGGCCGCCACTGGGGCAAGCGCGAGTTTGCCGTGCTTATCGTGGTCGTAGCCATTGTGCTGTTGCTGCTGGACATCGTGATCCACGCGGTCCGCAAGCGCCGCAAGGCAAAGGCCTCGGCATAAGACATTCTTCAGAACCACCACAATGGGGACAGACGCCTTTGTTGTGGTCAGGACTTCCAAACCATCACAACATTCGATGAAAATCGCGATTTTGACGAAAAGCGTCGAATGTTGTGATGCTTTGCGTTTCGGGCGAGACGGTTTTCGCTGTGGACGGTGCGGTTTCGCTGCAGAACCGCCAGCCCGTCGCCTGCCAGCTACCACCCTCGTTACGTTTTCGCTGCATTTGGGTAAAGCGCCTGCTCCAAGCGGCATTGCCTTGTATACTAGAGCGGTTTATCTGTTATGCGGAAGGGAGCGCCTATGGCACTCAGCGAGAAAGACGTGCGCGGCATCGCCGAGTACGCAAAGATCGCACTGACCGATGACGAGCTCACCCAGATGACGTCCTACATGAACGACGCCGTCCAGATGCTCGAGCCCGTCTTGCAATATGACTTGCCCGACGTGGAGCCCACGTTCCATCCTATCGGAAGCCTGTCCAACGTGATGGGCGATGACCTGCGCGAGCCCGAGCGCGACCTGCCGCTCGACGTCGCGCTCGAAAACGCCGGCAGCGCGCGCGACCGCTACTTCCGCGTGCCGTCCATTTTGGGAGAGGGGGAGAGCGAGTAATGGCGCTAAGCTTCGATTCCCTTACCGCCGTCCAGATCGCCGCGGGCGTTGCCGCCGGCGACTTTACCGCTACCGAGGTGGCCCAGGCCTCCCTTGCCGCCATCGAGGCGCGCGAGGGCGGGGTCCAGGCATTCCTGCAGGTGGCGCCCGAGCTTGCGCTCGATGCCGCCGCGCGCGTGGATGCCGACCGTGCCGCAGGCAAGCCGCTGCCCCCGCTCGCGGGCGTGCCGCTGGCCATCAAGGACAACATGAACCTCGTGGGCACGCGCACCACCTGCGCTTCCCGCATGCTCGAGAACTACCAGAGCGTCTACACCGCTACCTGCGTCCAGCGGATGCTCGATGCCGGCTGCCTGCCCATGGGCAAGGCCAACATGGACGAGTTCGCTTTTGGTAGTTCCACCGAGAGCTCGGCGTTCCACCGCACCAACAACCCCTGGGATACCGAGCGCGTGCCTGGCGGCTCCTCGGGCGGCTCCGCTGCCGCCGTCGCCGCGGGCGAGGTCGCGCTCTCACTGGGTTCGGACACCGGCGGCTCCATTCGCCAGCCGGCGTCGCTGTGCGGCGTGGTGGGCTTTAAGCCCACGTATGGCGCCGTGAGCCGTTACGGCGTGGTTGCCTTTGGCTCGTCGCTCGACCAGGTGGGCCCCTTTGGCCGCACGGTCGAGGACGTTGCGCTGGCCATGAACGCGCTTACCGGCGCGGGCCACGATCCGTACGACTGCACCAGCCAGGATTGCGCCGTCGACTTTACCGAGCATCTCAACGACAGCATCGAGGGTAAGCGCGTGGGCATCATCCCCGCGTTTATGGAGGCCGAGGGCCTGACGCCCGAGGTCAAGGCCGCTGTTCAGCGCGCCGCCCAGGAGCTGCAGAACCAGGGCGCCGAACTGGTCGAGGTCGACCTGCCGCACCTGGATGCCGCCATCGCCGCCTACTACGTCATCGGCCCGGCCGAGGCATTCTCCAACCTGGCCCGTTTTGACGGCATTCGCTACGGCTATCAGGAGGAAGGCTGCGCCAATCTGTCCGACCAGAGCTCGCTCAGTCGCGCCCACGGCTTTGGTGCCGAGGCCAAGCGCCGTCAGATGCTCGGCGCCTACCTGCTGAGCTCGGGCGTGTACGACAAGTACTACTACGCTGCGCAAAAGGCCCGCACGCTCATCACGCAGGACTACGACGCTGCGTATGCCAAGGTGGACACCATCCTCATGCCCGCCTCGCCGCGCACGGCCTTTAAGTTTGGCGAGATCAGCGACCCCACGCAGATGTACCTCTCCGACCTGTACACCATCTCGCTCAACATCTGCGGCAACGGTGGCATCTCGGTGCCGCTGGGCCTGGGCGAGGATACTCAGCTGCCCGTTTCTGCCCAGCTGGTTGGTCCGGCCTTTAAGGACCGTCAGCTGCTTATGTTTGCCCGCGCCCTGGAGCGCGGCTTTGCCGATGCCGCTACGGGTGCGCCCGCGCTTTCCGTCGCGCCCGATTTTGCCGGGAAGGGAGGCGAGCTGTAATGAAGGAGCTTTCCGAGGTCCTGCAGGATTGGGAGGCCGTGATCGGCCTGGAGATCCATACCGAGCTCACCGCACTCGATACCAAGATGTTCTGCAACTGCAGGCTCAGCCACGATGACGAGCCCAACGCCAACGTGTGCCCGGTGTGTCTGGGCCTGCCCGGCGCCCTGCCGGTGCCCAACAAGCGCGCCATCGAGAGCATCGTCAAGGCCGGTCTCGCCACCAACTGCGAGATCCAGCGCCACTCGATGTTCTACCGCAAGCACTACTTCTATCCCGATATGGCCAAGAACTTCCAGACCACGCAAGGTCCGGTCGCCTTTGCCATGTACGGCCACCTGGACCTGGACGTGACCGGTCGCGGTGCCGCCGAGCGCCCCGACTGCGCGTTTGGCGAGGCCGAGGCACAGAGCCTGGCGAGCGCTTCGGCTAACGCCGAGGGCCTGTCCACGTCCATGACGTCGACCATGCGCGAGGGCAACCAGCGCGCCGGCCACCTGGCCAGCTATGACGCGTCCAACCTGCAGATGCCCGAGCGTCGCGAGGACGGTTCCTACACGGTGCCCATCCGCATCCTGCGCATCCACATGGAGGAGGACGCCGCCAAGATGGTGCACGTGGGCGGCGCCGAGGGCCGCATTACCGCCGCGGCCGAGTCGCTCGTCGACTACAACCGCTGCGGCACGCCTTTGATTGAGCTCGTCACCGAGCCCGACCTGCGCACGCCCGAGGAAGCGCGCCTGTTTATGGAAAAGCTCCGTCGCATCTTTGTGACGCTGGGCATTTCGGACTGCTCCATGGAGAAGGGCTCCATGCGCTGCGACGGCAACGTGTCGCTGCGCCGCCGCGGCGAGACCAAGCTGGGCACCAAGACCGAGCTCAAGAACCTCAACTCGTTTAAGAGCCTGCACGACGGCCTTGCCTACGAGATTTGCCGTCAGGCCGAGGTGCTCGAGGAGGGCGGCATCATCTATCAGGAGACCCGCCACTGGGAGCCCAGCCGCAAGCGCACCGTGGTCATGCGTGTGAAGGAGACGGCCGACGACTATCGTCTGTTCCCCGATCCCGATCTGGCGCCGTTCGATCTGGACGATGAGTTCATCGACCGCTGCCGAGGTGAGATTCCCGAGCTGCCCGATGCCAAGCGCGCCCGTTTTGAGGCCGACTTTGGCATTAAGGCGGCCGATGCCGAGCAAATCGCCGGCGACCCGGAGTTTGCCGACTTCTTTGAGGCTGCCGCTGCCGGTATGGCTGGCAAGGAGGCCCAGACGGTCGCAAACCTGCTGGTCAACGAGATGATCGCCTACCTTAAGGGTGCCGGCGTCTCGCTGGCCGAGTCCGGCATCGCGCCGGCTCAGGTGGCGGCGCTTGCCAAGCTGCTAGCGACCGATGCCATCAGCTCCAACCAGGCACACGAGGTCTTTGAGGCCATGGCTCAGACCGGCGACGACCCCAATAAGATTGTCGACGAGCGCGGTATGCGTCAGGTGAGCGATGCCGGCGCGCTGCAGCCGATTGTGGACGAGGTACTGGCAAACTGTGCCGATCAGGCGCAGCAGTATCGCGACGGCAACCAGAAGGTCATCGGCTTTTTGGTGGGCCAGTGCATGAAGGCGAGCCGCGGCAAGGGCAACCCGAAGCTCTTCAACGAGTTGCTGAGAACGTCGCTCTCGTAAACGGGAACCCGGGAGCCCCGGCAGGGCGGGTGCTTCCTCAAAATTTCGAACAGTCCTGCGCAAGACGAAGGCCACATTAAGTGGCCTTCTTTGCGTGCGGAACTCATTTTGAGCAAGTACCCGCCCTGCCGGGGCTCCCGGGTTCTGCAACGACTCGGCCGTTCGGGTCAGGTAGGCTGATAGGAAAGATGGTGACGGAGGCGCAAAATGCGCCTCCGCCTTTTGAATGTGATGAAAGTGTGGCGAAATGAGCTTAAAACTTCCGTAAATGTGATAAATGTCACGTTTTACCTAGGGTAAAATGTGGGAAATATCACGTTTACGGAAGTTTCTTTGCGGGAGGTTCGGTCATGCAGCGAGATATCATTGCCAAGCTTAACGCTTGGAAAGCGTCAGAATATCGTAAGCCGCTTATCCTTAAGGGGGCGCGCCAGGTTGGAAAGACGTGGGCGCTTAAGGAGTTCGGCCGAACCTCGTACCTCAATTTTGTGTATCTGACGCTCGAGGAGCCGTCACCTGGGGTACAGAGCGAGTACGCTCAGTTTTTCGAAGGTACGCGCAATCCTCGACGGATCATCTCAAATCTTTCCCTGGCACTTGGACAACCTATCGAGCCCGGCGAAACGCTGCTTATTATTGATGAGATCCAGGATTGTCCTTCTGCAGTCGGCGCCCTTAAATACTTCTGTGACGAGGCCCCCGAGTATCACGTCGCATGCGCAGGGTCTTTGTTGGGCGTTCGCTTGTCCCGTGAGACCAGCGCTTTTCCGGTGGGAAAGGTCGAGTTCATGGAGATGCGCCCCATGAGCTTTTCCGAGTTTCTGAAAGCCGAGGGCGCTGCAAACTACGACGAATACCTTGGCGGCCTGGATCAGATCGAGACAGTGCCCGATTTCTTCCATGTCCGTCTCGTCGAGCATCTTCGTCGTTATTTTGCATGCGGCGGCATGCCAGAGGCTCTTGGCCGGTGGGTGGAGACGGGCGATATCGTTCAGGTCGATAAGGTGTTGTCTGATCTCTTGGATTCCTACGAGCGCGATTTTGCCAAGCATGGTGGCCGTGCGCAGTTCGCCAAGCTTTCACAAATATGGAACTCGATTCCAGCTCAGTTGGCGCGCGAGAACAAAAAGTTCGTTTGGGGTGCGGTGCGCGAGGGGGCTCGTGCTCGAGAATACGAGGATGCTCTGGAATGGCTTGCCGATGCTGGGCTCATCACGGCGGTTCGCCTTAATGCTGCCGGTGGTGTGCCGCTCTCTGCGTACGATGACCTCAAGGCATTTAAGGTCTACTGTCTTGATGTCGGCTTGCTGCGCCGCATGGCAAGGCTGGATGCGTCCGCTTTTGCCATCTCGGATGCGCTATTTTCGGAGTTCAAAGGTTCGTTCGCCGAGAACTATGTGCTTCAGGCATTACTTTCACAGTTAGATGCTGCTCCGCGTTACTGGACAAACGAGAAGCCGAAGCACGAAGTCGATTTTTTGATTCAAGTCGGAAACGAAATCGTTCCCGTCGAGGTCAAATCGGGAGAGGTCGTTCATTCCAAGAGCCTTAAGTACTATGCCGACAAGCATGCGGAGACGACTCCATTGAGGGTCCGCTACTCACTTAAGAACCTAAAGCTCGACGACGGGGTGCTCAACATTCCGTTGTATTTGGCTGATCGATCTGTCCCTCTTATCAAAAAGGCGCTTGATCGTGCACATCTTGACGTTTAGATCCTGGGTGAGCTGACGGGCGGCGGCTAATTAATCGCTCCGTTACGGCCAGGGAGCCTGGGCCTTAGCGATGCTTGCTTCGCCAAGCCGTGGGTGTCATGCCGGTGTATTGTTTGAAGGCTTGGGCGAAGGCGGCTTGCTGAGGGTAGCCTAGACGCTCTGCCATCTGCGCTATCGTGAGCGCGCTATCGGCCAAAAGGTCCTGCGCTCGCTCCATGCGGCGTCTGCGAATGTAGGCGCCCAGGGACTCGCCTGTTTGGGCCTTAAAGGTGGCGCATAGTTTGGAGCGGCTTGTGTAGAGCCTCTCGGCCACCTCGTTGATACCCACGCGTCTGCCTTTGTCGAGCGCGCGCTCAATCATCGCCGTTGCTTCTTCGGCAATGGTTATGCTGACGCGTGTGTCTGCCGCCTGCCGCGCCTGCCTGTGGGCCGCGCGCGAACAGGCGAGCTCCGCGACCATGGTCTCCACGATGCCCTGCATATAGACGTGTCCGCCTACGGTGCGGGCGCGGTCCTCGTTAATCCGGCGCAGCGTGTGGCAGATGGCAGACGTCGCTTCCTCGTGCCATGGCTCGGCAAACGCCTCAAAGATTCCCGCGAACTCGGTGGGATAGCGGTGCTCCAGTTCGTCAAAATATCCAGGCAAAAAGAGCACCGAGCGCGAGTGATAGAGCTCCCCCGCAAACAGCGGGCTTAATTCCTCGCCACAGCTATCTTGGATAAAGCTGCAAACGGCATTGTTTGGCCACGGTCCATGCAATGGTTTGAGGTTTGCGGGCGTTATGCCAGCCTCGGGCATGCATGTAAGTGTGGGCGCGCTGACCTCGCTCACGCATGCGTACGGTTCGGGCGTGTATTCGGCTAGGTGCATGTTGCGCGTCGGGGTTATGAAATGCTCCATGACGATGCAGGTGGGGGAGAGGGGCATGGTCCATGCGCGGCCGTGCGCCCGGTCGTTTGCCACCTCGCCGGTAAAGACGGCGCCCTTGCCGGTAAGCTCCAGGCCAAACTGCTCAAATTGCGGTGCGTAGAGCTCGGTTATGTCGGTCGCTGCCCGCCGTATTTGCAAAAGCGTCCCTTTCCTTTGCAGAAACGTCCACGCCTGGCTTGATTGTGAGCCATGGCTAACACATCAATGATAAGTTCATTACGGTTAACTCTCAAGCCGTTAGAAAGGAATCTCATGGCAAAGGAATCAAAAAGGGAAGGTGGAGGTATCGGCGAGTTGCTCGCGTATGCCGGTGACCGCAAATTCCTAACGTATTTGGGCATGGCGCTCTCGGCGCTCTCGCAGCTGCTGAGCTTTGGCCCGTACGCGTGCATTTGGCTTGTCGCGCGCGATCTGATCGCCGTGGCACCCAACTGGAGCGAAGCCACTAACATTGCGATGTATGGCTGGTGGGCCGTTGGTTTTGCGCTGGCAAGCATCGTAGCTTATTTCGTGGGGCTCATGTGCACGCACCTGTCTGCGTTTCGCTGTGCGTCCAATATCCGCAAGACTACGAGCGAGCACCTGCTTAAGCTGCCGCTTGGCTACTTTGACACGCACGCCACCGGTGAGCTGCGCCGTATTGTAGACGGATGCGCCGCCTCCACCGAGACTTTGCTCGCACACATGCTGCCCGATATCGCAGGCGCCGCCGCCATGGTCGCGGGCTTGCTCGTGCTGCTTTTCGCGTTCGATTGGCGTTTGGGGGCGGCATGCCTTATCTCGGTCGTCGTTTCGTTTGGCGCCATGGCCGCCATGATGGGCGGCAAGGGCGGCGAGTTTATGAAGGCCTACATGGGAGCGCTGGTCAAGATGAATAAGACCGGCACCGAATACGTACGCGGCATCCCCGTGGTCAAGGTGTTTCAGCAGACGGTCTACTCCTTTAAGGCCTTCCACGATGCGATCGCCGAATACGCCGACATGGCACAAAACTATGCGGGCACGTTCTGCCGAGGTCCGCAGGTACTCAACCTTACCGCGCTCAATGGTCTTGTGGCATTCCTGTTGCCCGTGGCGTTGCTGCTGGCGCCGGGCGAGACGGACTTCGCGCATTTTATGACCAACTTCACGTTTTACGCGATATTTTCGGCCGTAGTGCCGACGGCCATGACCAAGCTCATGTTTGTGGGCGAGGCCTCTCAGATGAGTGCTGATTCGCTGGCTCGTATTCGAAGCGTCATGGATTCCAAGCAGCTCTCCGTGCCCGTCCAACCCAAGCACCCTGCCGGCGGCGACGTGCGATTTGAGGACGTGAGCTTTACGTACGAGGGTGCCGAAGCACCTGCTGTCAGTCATGTGAGTTTTAGCGTTCCCGCTGGTAGCACCCTCGCCCTGGTGGGTCCCTCGGGTGGCGGTAAGTCAACCTGCGCAAGCCTGATCCCGCGTTTTTGGGATGTCTCCTCGGGTCGAGTGCTCGTAGGCGGTGTGGACGTTCGCGATATGGATCCGCACGAGCTTATGGACCAGGTTGCCTTCGTGTTCCAGACCAACCAGCTGTTCCGGCAAACACTTGCCGATAACGTGCGCGCCTCCAAGCCTACGGCCACTGACGACGAAGTGCGTGCGGCCCTCTCCGCAGCTCAGTGCGACGACATTGTGGCCAAGCTCCCCCAGGGCATCAATACCATGCTCGGTGCCGGCGGAGCATATCTTTCGGGTGGCGAGGTTCAGCGCGTGGCACTCGCCCGCGCGATCCTTAAAGGCGCGCCTATCGTGGTGCTCGATGAGGCCACGGCGTTTGCCGACCCCGAGAACGAGGCGCTCATCCAGCGCGCCTTTAGCAAGCTGGCGGCGGGCCGCACGGTCATTATGATTGCGCACCGACTCTCGACTGTAGTGGGCGCAGACCAAATCGTGGTGCTCAACCAGGGCAGCGTGCAGGAGTCGGGTACCCATGCCGAGTTACTGTCCCAAGAGGGTCTGTATGCCAAGATGTGGGCCGAATACGAACAGGCCGCGAGCTGGAAAATCACTGCAGCGACCGCTGATGCCGCCGTCACGAAGGGAGGCGAGGCCTAAATGTTCGCCTCATTCCAAAAGAAGTATTTCCTATCCGATAAAGGCGTCGCCGGCGTAAAACGCGGCATTTTCTGGACCACGCTCACTAATCTCATTACCATGGCCGGCATGGGCCTTTTATTCCTGGTTATGGCCGGCTTTGTCGAACATCTCGCCAGCGGGGCTGACCTGCCGGATGCCCTGCCGATCGTGGGCGGCCTCCTGGTCTTTTTCGTGATGCTCTTTGCCTCTAACTGGCAGCAGTATTACTACACCTACTGCATTTTTTACGAGGAGTGCGGCAAGCAGCGTATGGAGATCGCCGAGCGCTTGCGCAAACTGCCGCTGTCGTTTTTTGGTCGTCGTGATCTGGCCGATTTAACCGAGACCATCATGGGCGACGTTCAGGCCATGGAGCACGCCTACAGCCACGTGCTGGGAGAGCTTTGGGGTGCCATCATCGCAAGCGCCATTGTGTTCGTGGCGTCGCTGTTCTTTTGCTGGCAGCTGGCGATCGCGGCGTTTTGGAGCGTTCCCGTGGCCTTTGCCGTGCTGTATCTAACACGCGGTCCCATGACCCCGGTGTTCGACCGCGTGCGTGCCGAGAAGGTCAAGGTTACCGAGGCAATTCAAGAGACGCTCGATTGCGTGCGCGAGATCCGCGCTACCAACCAGGAGACTCATTATCTTGAGGGACTCAACGCCGTGATCGATGCCGAGGAGCGCGAGACCACCAAGGGCGAGCTCGTTAACGGGCTTTTGGTCAACTCCGCCTTTGTCATCCTGCGCCTGGGCATTGCCACCACGTTGGTCACGGGCGCCGCGATGGTCGCCTCCGGGCAGGTCGACTTTTTGGTGTTGTTTGCCTTCCTGCTTATGGTGAGCCGTATCTATGCGCCCTTTGACCAGGCGTTAATGTTAATGTCCGAGCTGTTTGCCGCCGAGTCGTCTGCCAAGCGCATGCGTTCCATCATGGAAGAGCCTGTGGCGCGGGGCAGCGAGAAATTTGAGCCCGCGGGCCACGATGTGGTGTTCGATCACGTGGCATTTGGCTATGGTGCGGGCGAGGACGGACGCGCCGGCGAGAAAGTTCTTACCGATGTGAGCTTTACCGCCAAGGAAGGCGAGGTCACGGCACTGGTCGGTCCTTCGGGTTCCGGTAAGTCTACGGTGAGTCGCCTGGCCGCGCGCTTTTGGGATGCCACTGCGGGCAAGGTTACCGTGGGCGGTGTGGATGTTGCGAGCGTGGATCCCGAGGTACTCCTGCGCGACTACGCCATCGTGTTCCAAGACGTGCTGCTCTTTGACGACACGGTGATGGGAAACATCCGCCTCGGGCGTCGTGATGCCACCGATGAGGAAGTGTTTGCGGCCGCGCGTGTCGCCAACTGCGACGAGTTCGTGAACCGCATGCCGCAGGGCTACGACACCATGATCGGCGAGAACGGCTCCAAGCTCTCCGGTGGCGAGCGCCAGCGCATCTCTATCGCCCGCGCACTGCTCAAAGACGCGCCCATCGTGCTGTTGGACGAGGCGACGGCAAGCTTGGATGTGGAGAACGAGACCGTGGTACAGCAGGCACTCTCCCGTCTGCTTACAGGTAAGACGGTTATCGTTATTGCCCACCGTATGCGTACGGTGGAAAATGCCGACAAAATCGTTGTACTCAAGGATGGTGTGGTTGCCGAGCAGGGCGCTCCGGCGCAGCTCAAGGCAGCAGGTGGAGAATTTGCCCGTATGGTCGCACTGCAAAAGGAGTCGGCGGACTGGCAGCTGTAGGAATGTGATAAAGGGGCAGTCCCTTTGTCATATTGAGTTCACCCCCATAGTTTCCAAAAAGTTAACCTTTGTTGAACTTGATAGTTAGATAAACTAAACTATTTTCTAAAAGTGTGCTCGAGCAAACTTGTTTACTCGGGTGCTGAGGCACCGTGCCGCGTCAAATGCGGCAAAAGGGAGAAGCAACATGAAGAAGTCCACGTTCAATACCCTGCTTGTCGGTGGCGGTTTTCTGCTTGGCACGGCCGGCATCAAGCTGCTTACCAGCGCTCCGGTCAAGAATGCCTGCGTGCAGGGCATCGCGTGCGGTATGCGCGTCAAGAACTGCTACCAGGACATGGTCGAGCAGGCCAAGGCCAATGTCGATGACATGGTTGCCGAGGCTGCCTACATCACTCAGAGCGAGGCCGCCGCGGACAACGCAGCCGAGTAGCGCTCCCAGGCACAAACTATGAGATTCTCGATTATCAGCGAGATCCCCGGCAGGACCCGTCTTCAATTGGCGGGTCCTGTGCCAGAGAGCGATCTCGATGCGCTTCTAAAGCTCGGTGGCGAAATCGATGGCGTGCGCAAAGTACGCGTTTATGGCCGTATTGGCCAGATGGCGCTCGAATATGACGAGCAGTGTCGTGCGGGCGTACTCGACGCCCTGGGTGCGCTCGATGCCCAGGCCATTGCCGACGCAAAGACGGGTTACGTGATGCAGCTTGAGCCACGCAAGCACAAGCTCGTCATGGATCTTGCCACACTTATCGGCGCCCACTACGCGCGCCGCTGGTTCCTGCCTACGCCGCTGCGTGCCATCTTTGTCGTGGCCGGTTACATGACCTTTTTGCGCGCCGCCCTCCGTGAGCTCGCGCAGCCGCGCCTGACCGTTCCCGTACTCGACGCTTCGGCCATCGGCATTTCGTTCGTCAAACGTGATGTCGACACCGCGGGCCAGACAATGTTCCTGCTCAACGTGGGCGAGCTGCTCGAGGACTACACACGCGCCATGAGCGAAAACGAGCTCATCAACTCGCTACTCGACGTACCCGACAAGGCGCAAAAAGTGGTCGGCGACACCGAGGTGAGTGTTGCCGCCACCGAGCTTGAGCCCGGCGACTTGGTCGCCGTTCGCACCGGCATGTCCATCTGCATCGACGGCGTAGTCGAGCAGGGAAGCGCCATGGTCAACCAGGCGACCCTGACCGGCGAGCCGCTTGCCGTCGAGCGCAGCGCAGGCGACGACGTGTTCGCCGGCACCGTCGTGGAAGACGGCAGCATCTTGGTGCGTGTGCGCGCCAATACGGCTCAGACCAAGCTCCGCTCGATCGTCTCGCTCGTGCAGACGGCCGACTCGCTCAAGTCCGAGGGTCAGTCGCACATGGAGGACCTCGCCAACAAGATCGTCCCGTGGAACTTCCTGCTTGCGGGTCTGGTCGCGCTCACCACGCGCAGCCTCATCAAGACCTCGGCGGCGTTGATGGTCGACTACTCGTGCGCACTCAAGCTCACGGGTTCCGTTGCCGTCATGACCGCTATGAGCGATGCCGCCAAGATGGGCGTCATGGTCAAGGGCGCGAAGTACTTTGAGTCGTTTGCCAAGGCCGATACCATCGTGTTTGATAAGACCGGCACGCTCACCGAGGCGCAGCCGCGTCTTGCCTGCGTGCTCACCACCGATGGCTGGAGCGAGGACGAGGTTCTGCGCCTTTCCGCCTGCTTAGAGGAGCATTTCCCGCATCCGGTGGCACGCGCCGTGGTCAATGCGGCACGCGAGCGCGAGCTCGAGCATCGCGAGCGCCATGCTGCCGTCGAGTACATCGTGGCGCACGGCATCGCTTCGTCCATTGAAGGGCGTCGCGCCATCATCGGTTCCGCGCACTTTGTATTTGAGGACGAGGGTGCGCAGCTCGAGTCCGACATTAAGGAGCAAATCGAGTCCCAGATGCAGGGCTTGTCGCCGCTGTATCTGGCGGTCGACGGCACGGTCGTGGGCGTGCTCGGCATCGAGGACCCGCTCAAGCCCGGGGTCCGCGAGGCCATCGCCGACCTGCATGCGCTGGGCGTCAAACATGTCGTTATGCTCACGGGCGATTCTGAACGCACGGCCGAGCGCATTGCGCGCGAGGCGGGTGTCGACGAGTTTAAGGCCGAGCTGCTGCCCGAGGACAAGTACGCTTATGTGGAGCGCATTAAGAGTGAGGGGCGCCATGCTGCCATGGTGGGCGACGGCGTCAACGATTCGCCGGCGCTCGGTTTGGCCGACGTGGGCCTGGCGATGGGTGGCGGAAGCGACATCGCCAAGGAGGTCGCCGATATCATCCTGACCGATACGGATCTGGCCGCAATCGTGCGCCTGCGCCGCATGAGCCAGGGCCTCGTTGATCGTCTGACGAGCTCCTACTCTAAGGTGATGCTCACCAACTCAGCGCTCTTGGCACTGGGTATTACCGGCGCGATTACCCCGCAGGCGTCGTCACTGCTGCACAACGGCTCAACGATCGCCTACAGCCTGGGCAACGCGAAGGCATATCTGCGCTAGCAGGCGTGTTCGCCCACGTTATCTGGCCTGCGCCCAGACGGCATCGGTGCCGTCTGGGCGCAGGCCTTTTTAGGCAAGTGCAGCTTTGATGGCAGGGGCTTCGGTGAGCTGCTCGGCTGCCTTTTCGTCTGAGCTGTTGAGTGCTGCCAGACTGCGGTAGACCCACTCGTTGACCTGGGTGTTCTTGACGCCTGCAGTCTGCATAAGGGCGCCTACCTCGCGGATTGCTGCGAACAGATCGGCTTTGGGACCCGCGAGCTCGACCTCGATGCCGTGGTAGGCGGACACGCCGCGGTTCTCACTCACATGGTCGATAAAGCCCTCGACGGTCTCAAGCTGCTGAGCGAGAGCAGCATCATCGTCAGCGTCCAACGCGACGAGTGCGTTCGATACCGTGAGGGCGGGATGTCCGCAGGGGACAAAGCCCTCGATGACATCCATAGCTTCGGAAATGGTTGAGCCCAGGCCTGCGAGGGCATTGACGAGTTGCTGCTTGGTATCCATAACGGTCCTTTCGACGGGTCAGTTGTGCTTGGCGAAAATATACGTGACGCGATCGGTAGCAAAAGTGCGAAGTGCGGCGCACATTAGGGTCTTCACAGCTCGTGCATAGAACAGCTGTCCGCTTTCAGAACGTGGTAAGATAACACTCCACAAGCGGGGCTCGCTCCGTATGTTCCTTGAAAAGTCGACGGGTGTTGGGTGCTCGTGCCCAATACCATCCAGACTTTCCCGACATTCGGGGGCGACTGGTTTCGACACGATAGCTCTGAGAGAGGAAGCAAGCCGAGGTCTCCTCGCCTCGTTAAACAGGGGTACCGTCAAATTGAATTGACAACAACTCTTCTTTTGAGCCTATGGCTCTCGCTGCTTAGTTTATAGCGGCGCGTCAACCCGGTGATTTCCCCGACACCGGCGCGACGTCATTTTAGGGGAATGCTCCTGCGCACGTAATCGGTATGGCGCAGGCTAAGACCGAACCGGTTAGGACGCCGCGAGCGTGTCGCTGCGCGCAAAGCGTCCGAGATAAAACCAGCGACTGAGCTTGGAGATGCCAATCAGGGAGCTTTCGTGGACCGGAGTTCGATTCTCCGCGCCTCCACCAATAGTTACAAGCAGGTAGGTAAACGCACCTACCTGCTTTTTTATTACATATAGATGCCGCGGAGAATCGAACTCTATGCAGGGCGCGGGCGTTAGGAAAACGTCGCGGCGGCGCGGGGTGGGACGCGCTTTCCGCTCCATCTCCTCAACTCCAAAACCCATGCGCTCTCTATCTCAAAACTGGGTAGAAGAAAGCCAAAACGCAATCGCAGGAGGTCAATATGACTGCAGAAGATAAGGCAAAGAACGCTGGCAAGGTCGCGCTCGTCCTGGAGGGCGGTAGTTTTCGCGGGCAGTTTACCGCGGGCGTGCTCGACGTTCTCATGGAGGCTGGCGTCGAGATTCCGGCTGTCTACGGTGTATCGGCCGGCGCCCTCAACGGCGTGAACTACAAGTCGCACCAGATCGGCCGTGCCAACCGCATCAACCTGGCTTTCTGCAACGACAGCCGCTACATGGGCGCCGCATCGTTTGCGTCCACGGGCTCTATTGTGGGTTACGACTTTATCTTCAACGATGTCCAGGACCGCCTGGACCCCTTCGATAACGAGGCCTTCGACGCGAGCCCCATCGAAATGTATGCTGTCGCGACGGACATGTTATTTGGCACCGCTGCCTACCTGCCCGTCAAAAACGCCATGCTCGATATCGATTGCGTGCGTGCCTCGACCTCGTTGCCGCTGGTGACGCCGCCGGTCGAGATTGATGGTCACAAGTACGTTGACGGCGGTGTGGCAGATTCGGTGCCTGTCGAGCACGTGCTGGAAGAGGCCGGATACGATCGCGCGGTCGTCGTGCTCACGCAGGACCGCTCGTACGAAAAGGCGCCCTACGAGTTTATGCCGGCCGCGCGTGCGCGCTATGGCGACTATCCCTATCTGCTCGAGGCCATCGAGACGCGCCATGACCGCTATAACGTCCAGCGCATGCACCTCTGGAAGTACGAGCGCGAGGGCCGTGCCCTGATTGTGGCTCCGCAAAAACCGGTCGAGGTCGGCCATGTGGAGCACGACACGGCCAAGTTGCTCGACTTGTATATCCAAGGCCGCCGAGAGGCAAAGCGCCTGCTTGCGGAAATACAGAAGTTCGTTGAGCGTTAAGACGATCGACCCACAAAAAGCGACAAAAGACAGGGCCCAGAGAACCATTCGCACGCCGAGGGATCTCTGGGCCCTGTCTCGTGAAGGCACAGGGCATGGACGACATGTGCAGAAACTCTGGTCGGAGCCAAAATACCTGTTGACTCGGGCGGCGAGCGGGGTAATATGGACGGGTTACTTGCAGAGCCCCGTGAATCTCTGTAA
>CABSAN010000045.1 GCA_902475785.1 uncultured Collinsella sp. | reverse complement strand
AGTGGATGTGCAAGTACCACATCGTGTTCACGCCGAAGTATAGGCGCAAAGTGATTTATCTTTTAATCAATCTTTTGATGAAGGATTGCCGATTGGCTTTTTCTTCTAAAGCTTCAATTTCTTTCTTTAATCTTAAAATCTCAGCATTCATTGAAGTCCACTGTTTCTCCCAGTACTCTTGTTCATAGTAGAACCGATCAGGATCATTGAGAATAAGACTCAGTTTGTCGCACTCATATTCATTAAATAGTTTTCGGTCAATTTCACCGGTTTCATTGAGAATATTAAAGTCTTTAGACCAATTTCGAACAAATTGTTTTCTTAGAGAAAGATCAATTCGGTTGTATGTCCCCCAATAGGATTGAAATTGTTTCTTTGAGAGAATGCACAAAATGTTACTTGGAAGCCTTTCGAGATCTCCATAGAGCTTATCGTGAATGAATTTATACTCACCTCTTATTGCGTCAGCTTTTCCTTTGCTTAACATGGATGAATTCGGGTTATCGCGCCTGAGGTGGTAATGACAACTTGAATCATAATAGAGTGTTTGTGCATATGCCGTTACTTGAAACCAGTAGCCATTATCTTGATATGAGGCGCCTGGTGAGGTATTTAATCGAATATCGTTTGCATTTATGAATGATCTCTTTACAAGCGTAGGCTGCATCAGAACATATAAATCGAATGCCCTGGAATCTTCTTGAGGATTGATTAGCTTATTTCTCAGGGTGAAATCATCGCTTAAATAGGCTCTAGTGAAATTCCTTTTTTCGTCTTGCCCGATGAATCTGTCAAAATCGCTTCGGATAACATCTGGATAACCATTATCGGCGGCAAGTTCATAGAGGTGCTCGTACATCGTTGCATCTACATAATCGTCAGTTTCGCATATTGCGATATATTCGCCGGTGGATACCGCTATTCCACGGTTGACAGTTGCGCCAAAACCTTCATTTTTCTTAGATATGATTTGCAACTGAGGATGCAGGGCTTCAAATTGCCTCATGATTGAAAGCGATGAATCGGTTGAACCGTCATCGATGCAGATGATTTCAATTTCATTTAGCGTTTGTTCGCAAACCGAATTTAAACACTCTTCAAGATACTGTTGGTTATTGAAGCATGGCATGATTACTGATACCTTTGGCATGGCATTCATTAGTGTTTAGCTCCTTTGTTTGCAGATACTTTAGTCTCTTTGCCATAAGTCTCGTGTGTATACTTTTGCTTTGCTGTCGTCGAGGACGCTATCATAGCGATTCGCGATGATAACATCGCTTAGTTTTTTAAATAGTTCTATGTCATTAACAACAGTGCAGTTAAATAGAACGGTTTCATTGAGTGTGGGTTCATAAATGATAATCTTATAGCCTTTAGCCTTGAGTAATTCAATTACGTCGAGGGTCGAGCTTTGACGAAAGTTGTCCGAACCGCTTTTCATAGTTAAACGAAAAGCCCCGACGACCTTTGGCTGCATCGATATAATTTGATCGGCGATAAAATGTTTGCGAGTGCTATTTGAGTCTACGATTGCGCGGATCAAATTCTGGGGTACGTCGTGAAAATTAGCAAGGAGCTGCTTGGAGTCTTTGGGAAGACAGTAGCCTCCGTAGCCGAAGCTGGGGTTGTTGTAATGTGTCCCGATGCGTGGGTCCAGGCAAACGCCCTGGATGATATCGCGTGTGCTGAGACCCTTGCTTTTGGCATAGGTGTCAAGCTCGTTGAAATATGAAACCCTGAGCGCTAGATACGTGTTGGCGAATAGCTTGATGGCCTCGGCCTCGGTTGAGCCTGTTATTAGAATTTCTGTCTCGGCGTCTTCGGAGCCTTCATCCAAAAGGTTGACGAAGGTCCGAGCGGCTTCGCGGTCGGTCTCCTCATTGATTCCGGCAACGATTCGGCTGGGATGCAGGTTGTCTTCCAGCGCATGACCCTCGCGCAAAAACTCGGGGGAGAAGATGATCTGGAGCTCGGGGTATTTGGCACTGATATCCCTGGTGTAGCCAACAGGGATAGTGGATTTAATAACAACAACGGCGCGCGGGTTGATTTCTTTGACCAGATCCAGGACGCTCTCGATGCTTGAAGTGTCGAAGTAATGCGTGACATCGTCATAGTTGGTCGGCGTAGCTATGACGATGTAATCAGCTATTGCATATGCTTTATTTACATCGGTGGTTGCGCATAGCGAAGTCGGGCGATCTGCCAGATATGCCTCGATGAATGCATCCTTGATGGGGGAGATGCCGTTGTTGATGTCGGCTACTCTGCTCTCGTTAATGTCGATGGCAATGACATCGTTATGTTTAGAAAGCAGACAGGCGAGTGAAAGGCCTACGTAGCCAAGACCTGCGACGGCAATATTCATGGGTGCCTCCCGGCAAGATTAACGCTCTTAGACTGGTAAAAGCTGTCATACATAAGGCATCGCGGCGTCGAGGTTGAAGCTACTTGTACCGGTTGTCGATGGCAGCCCTTTCGGTCTTAAAGAGGCTGGTTCTAATTAAATTAAATATAGCGGATATTCATTCGGCTGGTCGTGCCATTAATTGCCCGTGCTCTCCTCATACACCCTGAGTTCCCACTGTTTCCGCTCCACTTTCGCCACGGAGTCCAGGATAAAGCCCGTGGCGAGTGAGAGCCCGCACAGGAACATGAAAGCCGCTGCAAGCATGGCCGTAGGGAAGCGCAGTACAAGTCCGGTGGCAAAGTACTCCGTAACGATCGGGATGCCCAGGGCAAGGCCGATAACTGCAAAGATAAGCGCGACAAGCGAGAAAAACTTAAGCGGGCGGTAGTCCTTAAAAAGGGTGCCAATCATGGCAATCACTCGAATGCCGTCGCTTACGGTATTGAGCTTGGACTCCGAACCGGCTGGACGGTCGCGATACTCGATGGGAACATCTTTAATGCGCCAACGATGGTCGACGGCGTGGATGGACAGCTCTGTCTCAATCTGGAAGCCTTCAGAGAGTACCGGGAACGTCTTGACGAAAGGTTTGCTCATGGCGCGGTAGCCAGTCATGACGTCGTCAAAGCTGTAGCCGTAGATCCACTTAATCATGCTGCGTACTAGGTTGTTGCCGAAGCCGTGGAAGGCGCGCTTGTTCTCTTCGGCGTATGTACCGTTGGAGAGTCGATCGCCTACGGTCATATCCGCTTCGCCGGCAAGGATGGGCTCGCAAAGTGCGCGCGCTGACTCCGCCGGATAGGTGTCGTCTCCATCGACCATAAGGTAGCAATCCGCTTCGATATCACGGAACATTTGACGGCAAACGTTGCCCTTGCCCTGACGGGGCTCGAACTTAACGGTCGCCCCATGGTCGCGTGCAATTTGGGCGGTGCCGTCGCTAGAGTTGTTGTCATATACATAGACAGTTGCTTCGGGCAGCTCGCGGTGAAAATCATCTACTACCTTTGCAATGGTTAACGCTTCGTTGTAGCAGGGGATAATAATGGCGATATTGTTTGAGTTCACGATGGTCTCCATGGATGTGTTCGTTCCCGATAGAAGTATAGTCGATGCATTTAAGCGTTGGTTTTAAAGGCCGGAAAACCAGATGGGGCACATGTGCCTGTCGTGCTATTGCTTTAGATTGAGTGTAAGACATGGGGATGACTTACAGCTTATTTGTTTTTAAATGCCAATAGTCTTTTACGTCTTAGACGCGTCTTGGGATTGGTGGGCATGTGCTGCATGATTGGTGACCCATCTTCAGTAACAACAGTGCACCCTCACCCCATCCTCTAAAAAAGTTCTTAAGACAGCCTTAAAGGCGCCTCGGCTTGCGTTGACAGCGTACAATACGCATGTTTGACTATGGAAAAAGTGGAATTTAAGGGAAGGGGCGCGCCATGGAGGTGCTGGTTGTTGGCAATACCGCGTATGTTGACGACGACTTTTGTGCCAAGGCGTTCCCCGACGATCATGTTCAAGTTGTAGCTGCCGACGATGCACAGCGCGAGTCATCGTCCCACAGCTCGTGGAAAGAGCTGCTGCGCCACCTGGACCAGGCTTATGAGTTCGACCGCGTGGTCTACCTCTCCACTTATCTCACTCCGCATACCGAGACCTTTGGCGACATTGAGTTGCTGCGCTCGGTGTTTCGTGCCTGCATGGGCCGCCGTGTGCAGCTGCTGTTTGTGGCGGGGCCTGCGGGCGCGGAACATACCGGTGGCGCGGCGAGCGCCGACGATGCCCCTAATGCCACAGATGCGCCCACCCAAACGGGTAAGGGCATTATCGCCCGCGCGGCCAACGACCTCTGTCGCTACTATGCCTCGCAAGACGACATCCAGGTCAAGATCCTGTGCACACCCTTTCTCTATACCGCCTCCGCGGCGCTCAGCGACCCCTTCTTGGTGCCGCTGTTCGAAGCCTGTTCGACCGGATCGGTCGCGCTCCAAGGTGCCGCGGACGCGCCGTTTCCCCTGTTGTGCGCTGAGGAGCTGGCGGTACTGGTGCATCGCGTCTTTGACAGTTGGGATGCGGCCTTTGAGACGCTCGATGTTGCAGATGCTTTCCATCGCACAACGGGCGACTTGGGCGGCGCGCTCCAGGGTTTGTTCTCCGGGCTGTCCGTTGCCTATGGAGAGTCGACCGGCTATGCATTGCCCGCAGGCGATGTCGTTCGCAAACGCTATGGCTGGTTTCAGCGTTATGACCTGCTGCGCGACCTTTCGACCATCCACGCCCGCTGGGCTAACACCCGCACCAAAAAGGCCAATTCCCTTCGTGTGGCCATCGATCGCATTCAGCTGCGCACTTTGCCCATTAAATGCCTGGAGACGGGCTTCGCATGGGTGCTGTTCGAGGTGCTGGAGCATCTGTTCTCCCAATCGGCCCAGCTCAACGTGCTCGACTATCGTTTGCTCTATGTGGTCCTGATTGGCACGCTCTACGGGCTCGACTTTGGTCTGGTTGCGGCGCTGCTGGCGTCCATTGGTCTGGCCGTGAGCTATTTTGCCCTGTACGGATACACTTTCCAGGGCCTATTCTATGAGCCTTCCAACTGGCTGCCGTTTATTGCGTACTTTGTGGTGGGTGCCGTGTGCGGCTATGTACAGCTGCGCAACAGCGAGGCCATTAAGGCCGAGCGTGACGAGAACGAGCTTGTGCGAAACCGCAACACGTTCCTAACGCGGCTCTATCACGACGCGATTGAGGACAAGCGTGCCTATAAGCGACAGATTGTGGGGCGCCACGACAGCTTTGGCAAGATTTTTGCCGTGACACAGGAGCTCGACGTACTCAACCCGCGTGATATATACCGCAAGTGCTGCGAGCTGCTGGGCGAGATTCTCGAGAACGATTCGGTGACGATTTACCATGTTTCGGGCGGGGCATTTGCGCGCCTGGTGGCGGCGAGCCCGGCGATTTCTAACAATGTGCCGCGCTCGCTCTCGCTCGATGACCTTGCGCCCGTGCTCCAAGGTGCGATCTCGGGTTTGTGGGTGAACCGCGCGCTGACGTCGGGGCTTCCGATGTTTGGCTATGCGATCGAGCGCGATGGAGCCCCCGCCGTGTTGATCTTTGTGCGTCACGTGGCCGAAAGCCAAATGACCCTGTACTACCAAAACCTGTTCCGCATCCTGTGCGGCCTGGTGGAAAGCGCGCTGGGACGCGCCTTCGATTACGAGGCCGTGGCGCAGGATAAGCGCTGCGTTGCCGGCACGTGCGTGCTCAACCACGATGCCTTTGGCCGGGAGCTTGCCGCCGAGCAGGCGCTTGCGGACAATAAGATGGGGAGCTTTTTGCTCTTGCGCGTGGTGCCGGGCATGGAGCCTGTTGGCGAGCTGGTCGGTGCCATTGGGTCGGCGATTCGCGAGAGCGACGCTGCGGGCCTGGTCGATGGAGACACACTTTACCTGCTCATGCGCCAGGCGACCGAAGCCGACCTGCCCGTTATTTGTAAACGTATGGCCGCCAAGCACATTACGGTGGAACCCGTCGGCAGCGAGGATGTAGTGGCCCTGCTGCAGCGCATCGCGCCCGCTGGCAACGGTGAGGGGGAGGCCGCTTGATCTCACTCGTCGTTGCTGCCGTACTGCTATTGATTCATGCGCTGGTGTGTCTGGTGCTGTGGACGCTTATGAAACTGGGCCTGCTGCCGGTTCGAGGGCACATGCTTGCCGTGATGGTGCTCGTGCCGCTGTGGGGACCGTTGCTCGTGGCACTGCTTTCGGTGCGTAGCGCGGTGTTCGGTGACGACCTTAAGGACGCCACGCTGGAGACGCTGCGCATTAACGACGACATGCATCGCAGTTTGCTCGTGCAGGGGCGCGAGGGCGATGATGGCGTGGTGCCGCTCGAGGAAGCGCTGATCGTCAACGACCCGGGCGACCGCCGCCGTCTGATGCTCTCCATGCTTACCGAGGATCCGGATGCGTACCTGGCACAGTTGCAGGCAGCAAAACTCAACGACGATGTTGAGGTCGCGCACTATGCCGCGACGGCGGTGGCGCAGATTTCCAAGGAGTCCGACCTTAAGCTTCAGCAGTTGGAGCGCGCGTTTAAGACCGATCCCAGCTCGCATAACTTGGAAGCGTATTGCGACTTTTTGGGCGCCTATTTGGACTTGGGTTTGGCAGAAGGCCGCGTGGCACAGATTCAGCGTCAGCAGTATGCACGCCTGCTCGCGCGTCGTTGCGAACGCGAGGACGGGCCTGCGCTGCGCATTCGCTATGCCACGGCGCTGGCCGATGCCGGCGAGATTGATAAGGCAGAGTACGTCGCTAGCCAGTTGGTGATCGATGCGTCAGACGAGCAGGACGTGTGGATGCTCTGCTTGCGCTTGGCTGTGATTCGTCGCGATGGGCAGGCTGTACGGCGTGTAATCGACGCGATCGACAAGCAGCATGTGTATTTGAATGCCGAAAATCGTGAGAGGCTGGCATTTTGGCGTGAAGGAGAGGAGGCCCGATGAGCGTGGCGCAACATATCCGCGAACGTGCGGGCCATTTTCGCTGGATGGGGTTGCTCGTGGTATGGGCGGTCTTTATCGCCATGGCCGCCGTGCTGTTGATCGAGCGTGCCGGCGTGCAGTACAGCGCCGGGCAGCATAAGCTGGGCATGCTCGCTGCCAACGACGCAGTTCCGGCAAGCTCGGCGGTGTTTGGCCAAAAGTCCACGTGCTTGGTTATTACCGACTCGGGCCAAGATGGCGTCGAGGACGTCAAAGAGCAGTTTGACCAGATTCTGCTCGACATGAAAATTGCCCACCGCGATGTGGATATTGCCACCGATGGTGTTGATGCGATTCCTTCCCTCACATCTTTCGACCGCGTGATTTTACTGATGCCTTCGATCGATGGGCTCGGTACGCACCTCTCCGACATCATGAGCTGGGTGAGCTCCGGCGGTTCGCTGATGCTCGCCATGACACCGGACAATTCGAGCTATCTGCAGGCAATCGGTCCCAAGCTAGGCATCGATTCTGCCGGCTATGAATATACGATGGCAGAGAGCATCGTGCCGAGCGACGACTTTATGATCGGCGGTGGCCAGTGTTATGAGCTCTCGGATCCCTTCGATTCGTCGCTCTCGGTTTCGCTGCGCGAGACGGCGCGTGTGTGGGCTAAAACCGGCGACACGGGTACTCCGCTTATTTGGTCGAGCGATTGCGGCAGCGGCCGTACCGTGGTGTGCAATATCGGTATCTACGACAAGGTCATGCGCGGTTTCTATGCCGCGGCCGTGAGCCTGTTGGGCGATGCCACAGCCTATCCGGTCATCAATAGCGCGGTGTTTTACCTGGACGATTTCCCGAGCCCCGTTCCCTCGGGCGACGGCACGTACGTCAAACGCGACTACGGCCTTTCTATCGCCGATTTTTATGCCAAGGTGTGGTGGCCCGACCTGCAAAAACTTGCGCAGCAATACGGCATTCGTTATACCGGCGTGATGATCGAAAACTACGAGGACGTGGTTAATCAGACTGAGCCCGCGCGCCAGGCCGATACCACACAGTTCCGCTATTTTGGCGGCATGCTGCTGCAGATGGGCGGAGAGCTGGGCTTCCACGGCTACAACCATCAGCCGCTGGCACTCTGGGACACCGACTATGGCACGCTGTACGACTACAAGACGTGGAAGAACAAGGAGACGCTTGTTGCATCGCTCAACGAGCTTATCGCCTTCCAAGACGAGGTGCTGCCCAATGCGCATGGCTCGGTCTACGTGCCGCCGTCGAATATCCTTTCGGCCCGCGCCCGCAAGATTATTGGCGAGGATGTGCCGCGCATTAAGATCATTGCCAGCACGTACTTTGAGGACGGAACCGACCTGCCCTACGTGCAGGAATTTGGCGTGGCGAGCGATGGCATCGTGGAGCAGCCGCGCATCGTTTCGGGCGGCATGGTCGGTGACACCTATATGCGTCTGGCCGCGGTGTCCGAGCTCAACATGCACTACGTGAGTACTCACTTTATGCATCCCGATGACCTGCTGGATCCCGATCGCGGCGCTAAGGAGGGGTGGGAGGTCTACAAGGGCGGCCTGACCGACTACCTGGACTGGCTTACCAAGTCTGCGCCCGACCTGCGCCACCAGACGGGCTCGGAGTGCTCGGGTGCCATCCAGCGTTTTTCGTCCGTGACGGTGAGCGTGGATACGAGCGACGATGCCTGGACGCTCAACCTGGACAACTTCCACGATGAGGCGTGGCTTATGTTCCGCGCCAATAACGGCGAACCGGGTGCAGTCACGGGTGGCGAGATTACGCACCTGACAGGCAACCTGTACCTAGTCAAAGCGACGGACAAGACCGTGACGATTGGACGCAAGGAGGGTGGCGACCGATGAGAATCTGCTTGGTGCTCGAGGGCTGCTACCCCTACGTGCACGGCGGTGTGTCCACCTGGATGCACGGCTATATCACGGCCATGCCCGAGCATGAGTTTGTGCTGTGGGTGATTGGCGCTCACGCCGAAGACCGCGGCAAGTTTGTCTACGAGTTGCCCGGCAACGTCGTCGAGGTACACGAGGTGTTCCTGGACGACGCCCTGCGTCTTTCGGGCGAGCAGGAGGAAGTCGATTTTGACGACCGCGAGCGCGAGGCGTTGCGCCGTCTGGTTTCGCTCTCCAATCCGGACTGGGACGTGCTTTTCGATATTTTCCAGCGCCGTCACGTGCATCCACTCTCATTTTTGCAGAGCCGCACGTTTATGGACATCTTCCGCGACGTGTGCCTGGCCGAGTACCCGTATACGCCTTTCGCCGACGCCTTCCACACCATGCGTTCGATGTTGCTGCCCGTGCTCTATCTGCTGGGCAGCGAGGTTCCGGTGGCCGATGTGTACCACGCCATCTCGACCGGCTACGGCGGTCTGCTTGCGAGTTTGGGCTCCAGCATGAATCACGCGCCGGCATTGCTGACCGAGCACGGCATCTACACGCGCGAGCGCGAGGAGGAGATCATTCGCGCCGGCTGGGTGGTGCCCTCGTTTAAGGACCGCTGGATCCGCTTTTTCTACCTGCTTTCGGAGGAGATCTACCGTCGCGCTTTTCGTGTCACGAGTTTGTTCCACAACGCGCGCAAAACGCAGATCGACATGGGTTGCGATGCAGAAAAATGCCTGGTCATCCCCAATGGCATCCAGTTCGACCGCTTTAAGGACATTCCCTTAAAGCCCGATGACGGCTGGGTGGACATTGGCGCGGTGGTGCGCCTGGCGCCCATCAAGGACGTCAAGACCATGATCTACGCCTTCTTTGAGCTGCACGAGCGCCTGCCCAAGGTGCGCCTGCACATTATGGGCGGCGTGGATGACGAGGAATATGGCGCCGAGTGCCATGCGCTGGTGGAGACATTGGGCGTGCGCGACCTGATCTTTACCGGCCGCGTCAACGTGGTCGAGTACATGGAAAAGCTCGACTTTACCATTTTGACGAGCATCTCAGAGGGTCAGCCGTTGAGCGTGCTGGAGTCGCTTGCCGCGCGTCGCCCCTGTGTGACGACCGAGGTTGGCTGCTGTCGCGAGCTGCTCGAGGGCGCCCCCGGCGACGACTTTGGCGTGGCTGGATTCGTGAGCCCGCCCATGTATCGCAAGGGCTTGGCCGATGCCATGGAGCGCATGTGCTCGAGCCGTGCCCGCCGCCTGGAAATGGGGGAGCGCGGCCAGCGACGCGTGGCGACCTATTACCTACACGAGCAGATGCTCGCCAACTATCGCGCGCTGTACGACGAGACGGCTCGTGCGTTCAATTTGCCCAAGAAGGAGGTGTAGCCGGTGGCCGGAATCGGTTTTGAGCTTAAGCGCCTGTTTAGACGCAAGGGTCTGTTTGCCACGATGCGCGCCTATGGCTACGCCGGCATTGTGTGCACGGGTCCCATGCTGCTGGGCGTGCTGCTGCAGGTGGGCATTTTGGTGCTATGCGGCCTGTGGGGTGTGGGCCGTGCCAACCAGGACCTGCTGGTGTGCATGGTGACCTATACGCTGCTGGCGTCGCTTACGCTCACGAGCTTTTTCTCCATGCCGGTCACGCGCTTTTTGGCCGACATGCTCTTTGCCGAGCGCGAAGAAGAGGTTTTGCCCTCGTTTTGGGGCTCCAATGCCATCATGCTCGTTGTGGGCACCGTGCTCTACGGTGTCTTTTTGCTGTTCTCGGGCGCCACGCTGTTGCAGGGGCTACTGTGTCTGTGGCTGTTCAACATTATGATTGTCAACTGGAACGGCATGAGCTACCTCACGGCAATTAAGGATTACCGCGGCATTCTGTGTAGCTTTGCGGCTGCCATTGGCGTGGCGTGTCTGTGTGCCCTGGCCGCATTGGCGCTGGGGCTGCCGCCGGTCGAGGGCCTGTTGGCGTCAATTGCCCTGGGCTACGGTGTGATGCTCGCCTGGGACGTGGTGTTGCTGTACCGGTATTTTCCTCAGAGCGATCGCAGCCCCTGGCTCTTTTTACGCTGGCTTGACCAATTTATGCCGCTCGCGCTCACGGGCCTATTTACCAATTTGGGACTCTTTGCGCACCTGGTGATTATTTGGGCAGGGCCCATTGGCGTGCAGGTCAAAGGCCTGTTTTATGGCGCACCCTACCACGATGTGCCGGCGCTCATCGCGTTTTTGACGATCCTGGTCACGACCGTCAACTTTGTGGTGTCGGTCGAGGTCAACTTCTATCCGCGCTACCGCGACTACTACAGCCTGTTTAACGACGGCGGCGTGGTGGGCGACATCGTGGTGGCCGAGGAGGAAATGCTCGCCACGCTCAACCGGGAGCTGCGGTTTTGCGCGCTCAAGCAGCTGTTTGTGACGGCAGCGGTCATCTCGCTCGAGACTACGGTGCTCTCGGCCCTGCCACTGGGCTTCAACAATCTGATGCACGGGTATTTCCGCACGCTGTGCGTGGGCTATGGCCTGTATGCCGTGGGCAATACGATTCTGCTGATCTTGCTGTACTTTACCGACTACAAGGGCGCCGTGCTTGCCTCTGGGCTGTTTGCGGGCGTGGCGGGGCTGGCGACCATCGTCTCGCTGTTCTTTCCGCAGCAGTTTTATGGCTTTGGCTTTTTGCTCGGCGCGGCGGTGTTTTTTGTTGTGGCGCTCATGCGGCTCGATACCTATACCGCCAACTTGCCGTATCGTATTCTGAGCCAGCAGCCCATTGTGGCGACCGACAAGACGGGTCGCTTTACGGAGCTGGGCTGCTTGCTCGACCGTGCCGAACAGCGTTACGAGGAGCTGCGTCTAGAGGGCGAGCCGCATGGTGCGTTTGAGCGCATGGTGGTTCGCGTGTATCGCAATCGTTGGGGAGGTCCTGATGACCGATAGGATGATGTCTCGCCGTCGCCTGTTTGAGGCGGCTGCCGGAGCGCTGCTGCTTTCGGGCTGCTCGTCTCAGGACGAATCCTCGACAAAAAAGACCAAGAAGCAGGACAAGATTAAAAAGGCCGATGCGTCTAGCGAGACCAAGCACCTTCGCGACAGGGATGAACTGTACGAGGTCTACGATGACTCGGGCATCGTATGTATGTACCTGACGGTCTCTCGCGGCAACAGCTCCGAGAATACCGATCATAGCTGGGCCGAGATCAATACCTACTCGGTCTACGACTATGCCGACATGGGCGTGACGCGCTATCAGGTTATGGGCCTGCTGCAGCCTGGCGATGATAAGGGTCCCGTTGCTGGCGAGGTGGGCTATGGCGAGGAGGCGCCCAACGCCACGGTGCAGGTGCGCGGTCAGACGTCGAGTACTTATACGCAAAAGAACTACAAGGTGGAGCTCAAAAAGGGCAAGGGCACGTGGCGCCAGCAGCGCGCGATTGCGCTCAACAAGCATATGGGCGAGGGCATGCGCTTTCGTAACAAGATGGCCTACGATCTGATTCGTGGCATTCCCCAGATGATGGGCCTGCGCACGCAGTTTGTGCACTTATGGGTGTGCGACCAGACCGAAAAATCTAACGACACCTTTGAGGACTACGGGCTGTTTACGCAGGTCGAGCAGCTTAATAAGACGGCGCTTAAGGCACATGGCCTAGATAAGAATGGACACCTTTACAAGGTGAACAGCTTTGAGTTCTATCGCTACGAGGACACCATTAAGCTCGCCGACGATCCCGACTACAACCAGGCCAACTTTGAGGGCATGCTCGAGATTAAGGGCGACTCGGACCACACCAAGCTCATCGATATGCTCGATGCGCTCAACGACGAATCGCAAAAGATCGATAACGTGCTCGACACCTACTTTGATACCGAGAATCTGGTCTATTGGCTGGCGTTTCAGATCCTGACGGGCAACTGCGATACGCAGAACCGTAACTGCTATCTGTACAGCCCGCTTAACTCCAAGGTCTGGTACATCCTGGATTGGGATAACGACGGCATGCTGCGCAAGCTCGAGTTGAGCCTGACGGGATTCTCGGATTATGCGAGCTGGGAGCGCGGCGTGAGCAACTACTGGGGCAACGTGCTGTTTAACCGCGCGTTGCGCAGCAAGTCGTTCCGCAGCGAACTCGATAGCGCCGTCAAGGACCTGCGCTCGTATTTGACCGAAGAGCGTCTGAGCAAGATGGTCGAGCATTATCGCGAGGTCACGGAGCCGCTCGTCTTTGCTGCGCCCGACCTGGAGAATCTGCCCGTGACGAAGGACGAATACGAGCAGATTGCCGCGGCGATTCCTTCCGAGATCGAGGAGAACTATAAGAGCTTTCGCGAGAGCTATAAAAAGCCCATGCCGTTCTACATTGGCGTGCCGCAGATCGATAACGGTAAGTTGCGCATCAACTGGGATGCTTCCTACGACTTTAAGGCGCGCGACATTCGCTATACCGTGGAGCTTGCGCGCGACTATGCCATAAGCGACGTGGTCTTTAAGGCCGAGGACGTGCTGCTGCCGGAGGTGACGTGCGATGTGCCCGATGCCGGCCAGTACTTTGCGCGCGTGCGTGCCACCAACTCCGACGGCTATACGCAAGATGCGTTTGACTACTATGTGACCGACGGCGGCAAACAGTACGGCATGAAGTGTTTTTACGTGCAAGACGGCGGTAAGGTCGTGGAGGACACGTATGAGGAGGGCTAGCGCGCTGCTTGAGCGTCTGGCGGCTCCGCCCGCGCGAACCATGCAGGAGCGTTACCGCCACGAGCTCAAGTACCTCATTAACGAGGGCGAGCACGCCGCGCTGGCCTGTCGCATGGCGCCTGTCTTTAAGCTGGACAAGCATGCGCGGGCGGGCGGTTACACCATTCGCAGCCTGTACTTTGACGACTACTGCAACTCGGCCTACGAGGAAAAAGACGCTGGCATTCTTATGCGCAAAAAGTATCGCGTGCGCATCTATAACGGCAGCGACAAGGTGATTAAGCTCGAGCGCAAAAAGAAGTACGGCAGCTGGATCTATAAGGAAGACGCACCGCTCACGCGTGACGAGTTTGAGCAGATCCTGGCTGGCGACTACGACTTTTTGCTCAGGAGCCCCCATCAACTCTGCCGCGAGTTCTACATCGAGTGCATCTGCAATATGATGCGCCCGCGGACCATTGTGGATTACGAGCGCGAGCCGTGGGTGATGGACGAAGGCACCGTGCGCATCACGTTTGACATGAACGTGCGCGCCGCGGTGGGAAGCTTTGATATCTTTGACGTGACCTTGCCCGCGCTGCCCGTGCTGGAGCCGGGCAAGCTGGTGATGGAGGTCAAATTTACGGAGTTTTGCCCGCAGCTGGTGCGCGATTTGGTGCCGCCGGGCGCGGCCGAGCTCACGGCGGTCTCCAAGTACTGCCTGTGTTACGAAAAGACCGCCTACTTGCGCGGCTTTAACTACTGGGAATCGGATTTTGAGAACCGAGGGGATATTTAGACCATGAGCACCAGGGACTTTTTTAAGAACTCCGTCTTGGAGGCGTTTGGTCAGGTCGACCCTGCCAAGATCGGCCTGTCGCTGCTCATGGCGCTCGCCATGGGCATCCTAATCTATTACGTGTACAAGCGCTTTTTTACCGGCGTGGTGTACTCGCGAAGCTTTGCCGTGACGCTCGTGGGCATGTGCGTGCTCACCTGCATGGTCACGCTCGCGATCTCGACGAACGTGGTCATCTCGCTCGGTATGGTCGGTGCTCTGTCTATCGTCCGCTATCGTACGGCGGTCAAGGACCCGCTCGACCTGCTGTATCTGTTTTGGGCCATTACCACGGGCATTACGGCGGGCGCCGGCATGTATGCGCTCGTGGGGCTTACGGCGGTGGTGATCGTGGCGATGATCGCCGGCTTTGCGAGCCATCAGGACAAGGCACGCGTGTACATGATGGTCATCCACTACACGGGCCAGACCACCGGTGATGATATCGTGCGCGCGTTTGGGCGCACCAAGTTTACGGTGAAGTCCAAGACCATGCGCGGTGACAAGGTGGAGATGGCCGTAGAGGTGTTCTCGGACGGCGTTGACATGCCCTATGCGGACGCCATTCGCGCGCTCGACGGCGTGGAGGACCTGACACTCATCCAGTACAACGGCGAATACCACGGGTAGAACCCTAGCGAGCAGATTGCACAAAGAGGGGCGCTCCTGGTCGAGCAAACGTCAGCGAGCGGGCGGCTGCCGTGGCGAGGTGCCGCGAAAGAGGAGCGAAGCGTACTTTATGTACGCGAGCGACGGTTTGAGCGGCAGATCGCCCGGCAGATGCCCGCGCAGCGTCGAGCGGTCCGGCGTTCGTTAGAACGCCGGAACATAATAGCCACGGCAGCTGCCCGCTCGCTGACGTTTGCTCGACCAGGAATTCTATTTACTCAATTTGCTGGCAAGGCAGCTATCATGGTGCTTGTGAATTCGTTGTCAGGGGTGCTCGTGGTAAAGATGAAAGATGTGGCCGAGCTGGCCGGCGTTTCGAGCGCCGCGGTCTCGCGCTACCTCAACGGTGGATATATCTCGGCGGACAAGGCCGAGCGCATTAAGCAGGCGATTGAGCTGACCGGATACGTGCGGTCCAGCCAGGCTCGCGCGCTGCGCACCGGATCCACCAAACTCATCGGCGTCATCGTGCCCAAGATCAACTCGGAATCCGTAAGCCGCATTACCGCTGGCATTGGCCAGGTGCTCGGTCACCGTGGCTACCAGATGCTGCTTGCCAATACCGACAACGCGGCCGAGCGTGAGCTCGAGTATCTTGACCTGTTCCAGAACCATCCGGTCGATGGCATTGTGCTGGTGGCGACCATGATTACCGACGAGCATCGTGCGGCCATCGCGTCTTGTCGTGTGCCCATTGTGCTGATCGGCCAAAACGTCGAGGGCGCGGCGTGCGTCTATCACGACGATTACGAGGCTGCCTTTGAGCTGGGCCAGGCGCTTGCTGGTCGGGTAGATGGCAAGATCGCCTACATTGGAGTTACCGAAGAAGACCGCGCGGCTGGTTATGACCGCCGTCGCGGTTTTGAGGCCGGATTGCGCGCCGCGGGCAACCCGCTCGATGCCGCCTTGATTCGCCTGGGCTCGTTTACGCTCGACTCGGGCTATAGTGCGGCGCGTGAACTGCTTTCCGTCGCTCCCGATGTTTCGTTTATCGCCTGCGCGACCGACACCATGGCGGCGGGCGCACTGCGTGCCATTGATGAGGTTCGTGGCATGGGCGAGGGCATACATCGCGTGAGCGGTTTTGGCGACAACGCGTTTTTGCGCGCGCTGACGGGCGGCATTCCCACCGTGCATTATGGGTATCTGACCAGTGGCGTCGAGGCCACCAGCATGTTGCTCGACACGCTCGATGGCGTGGAGGGGGAGCGCGGTCTCAAGACGCTCAAGCTCGGCCATCAGCTTATGAATGTCTAGGCTCTGGGCACGTCTGCCTGCCCCTGAGTCGCCTGTTTTTGCCGTAAAACTACCATTCGCCGGCTTTTTCCTACCGTTCACCGCTATATGAAAACGATTACAGACATATGAAACTGAAAACGATTACAGTGTAAGTGTCAAAAGATGGCCGGGTGCACATGCGCCCGTTGGAGGAAAGGGAAGTCATGGACTACCGCAAATCAGCCCAAGAGGTGCTCGACAACATCGGTGGCGCCGACAACGTCGTCTCTGCCGCGCATTGCGCCACGCGTCTGCGCCTGGTGATTGCCGATAATTCCAAGGTCAACAAGGAGGCCCTCGAGAATATCGACGGCGCCAAGGGCGTCTTTGAGGCCCAGGGCCAGCTCCAGATTATTTTTGGCACTGGCACCGTCAATAAGGTCTACGACGAGTTCATTGCGCTCAGCGGCGTCGAGGCTGCCACCAAGGCCGAGGTCAAGGAGGCCGCGGCGCAGCAGCAGAACATCTTTATGCGCGCCATTAAGGTGCTCGGCGACGTCTTTGTCCCCATCATCCCCGCCATCGTGGCTTCGGGCCTGCTGCTGGGCATTATGAGCGCCCTTAACTTTATGGCCTCCAACGGCTTTATCGCGCTCGACACCAATAACTTTATCTACAAGATTGCCGACCTGGTCTCGGGAACGTCCTTTGGTATTCTGCAGATCCTGATTGGCTACTCCGCCGCTAAGGCCTTTGGCGCCAACCCGTATCTGGGCGCCGTCGTCGGTGGTGCGTTCATCAACTCCTCGCTGCAGAGCGCCTACACGGTTGCCTCCGAGGGCGTGCAGACCATGGTCACCGTCATTCCCGGCGTGTACAGCTTTGAGTGGGTTGGCTATCAGGGCCATGTGATCCCGATCGTCATCGCCTGCGCCATCCTCGCCTTCTTGGAGAAGCGTCTCCACAAGGTTGTCCCCGAGATGTTTGACCTCTTCGTGACCCCGCTCGTCTCGGTGTTCGTGACCGTGCTCGTGACCCTCGTTGCCGTCGGCCCCATCTTTGTCTGGGCTGAGAATGCCATCCTCGGCCTGATCCAGGCCCTGCTCACCCTGCCCTTCGGCATTGGTTCCTTTATCGTCGGCCTGTTCTATGCCCCCACGGTCGTCACGGGTATCCACCAGATGTACACCGCCATCGACCTGGGCCAGCTTGCTCAGTACGGCGTGACCTATTGGCTGCCCATCGCCAGCGCCGCCAACATCGCCCAGGGTGGCGCCGCACTCGCCGTTGCCTTTAAGACCCGCGATGCCAAGATCAAGGGTCTGGCGCTTCCTTCGGCCCTGTCCGCCTTCATGGGCATTACCGAGCCTGCCATTTTTGGTGTGAACCTGCGCTTCTTTAAGCCCTTCATCGCCGGCTGCATCGGCGGCGGTTGCGGTGCCCTGGTCTGCGCGCTCACTTCGCTGGCCGCCTCCGGCACGGGCGTTACCGGTATCTTCGGTATCCTGCTGTGCCTGGCCCAGCCCGTGCAGTACGCGATCATGTTTGCGGTCGCCGCGCTGGTTTCCTTTGCCGTCTCGTTTGTCCTGTACAAGGACGAGCCCAAGGCTTCCGAGCAGGC
>CABSAN010000044.1 GCA_902475785.1 uncultured Collinsella sp. | reverse complement strand
CAAAGGAGCTTCAGGACAAACTCGCAGAGCTCGAGCAGCTGCTTTTGGCATACGGGCGCGTGGCTATCGGGTTTTCCGGTGGCGTCGACAGCAGCTTTTTGGCCGCCGTATGCGCCCGCATCATGCCTACCGATACCCTCCTCGTCCATCTCACTACGCCGCTCATCGGCACGCCCGAGCAGGCTTCGTTTGAGCAGTCCGTTGATGGGCAGGCCAATGAGGGGCCGCATTTTAAGCTCCCCGTGCTCAATCTTTCGGTGGATCAGCTGCAACTCCCCCAAGTAGCCTGCAACGATGCTAATCGCTGCTACCACTGCAAGCACGCCGGCTTTACCGCCATCGTCAACCACGCCAAGTCGCTCGGCTTTCCCACCGTCATCGATGGCAGCAATGCAAGCGATCGCGGTGACTACCGCCCCGGCATGCGCGCGGCAGAAGAGCTCGGCGTGCGCTCCCCTCTCATGGAGGTCGGCTTTACCAAGGACGAAGAGCGCGAGCTGCTGCGCGCATGGGGCTATCCCGTTTGGAACCTGCCGGCGGGAGCTTGTCTTGCCACGCGCGTCCCCACGGGCGAGGAGCTTACGCGCGAGAAGGTCGATTTAATCCGCGCCTGCGAGGATTACCTGCACGATCTTGATCTGGCACAGGTACGCGCGCGCTTGGTCGGCGGCTGCATGCATATCGAGGCCGCACCCGCAGATGTCGCCAAGATTGCCACCCTCGGCGGTGCCGCCGTCGACGACAAGGGCAAGACCCCGCTGCCCGCCGTTATCGAGTCCGCGCTGCGCGAGCTGGGCTGCGACCATATCTCCCCCGAGGTCACCCCCTACATCCACGGCAACATGAATCTTTAGGTTATGCCGTTTTACAAACGGCGTAACTGCTCGGCGCTGCGCGGGCTCCGGGTGCGGCAATCTGACGCTCAACTTCACGGGCGCGACCAAAAGGTCAGCGCCCGCTTGTTTCACGTCACCTTGCCGCACCCGGAGCCCGCTCGCTCGCATATGCTCAACCTGGACTGCGTTAACTGACCTGCCAATAAGGGACGTGCCAATAAGGGACAGGTTTGTTTTGGCAGGTATTATCTGGGGAAACGCCGAATAGCTCCATATGCACAACCGCCGCAGCTCCATATGAGGCAAATGAATCAGTAGCGTCTATCCCAAATCTTAAGTATTTGTTCGACAGAACGGCCCCTGCCGGCTCCTGCTAGACTGGTAGATTCCCAACCGTCCATCCAGGAGCCGCAATGTCGCGCAAGTCCGCCTACAAGCAAGTACTTTCCATCGGCACCGCCGTGGTGCTGGGGTTTGCGCTGTTCACAGGGTCGCTCGACGGAGCGCCCAAGCTGTTGTCGCCGCAAAGCGATGAGCAGGCAGCAGCTCTGGCCGAAAAACAAAACGAGAGTCCCAGCCGCACCGACGACGAGGCAGACCTGGTTGCCCGACTCGAATCGGGAACAGCGAGCTCCGAGGACTCTCAAAATAGCCAAGACTCTGGCGATGGCCCTGAATCCGCCGCAACCGACACCGGCGACGCTGCCTCTGCGGATAGTGCCGCCACCCCCATCGACGAGGTCGAAAACCCCGATCTCGCCCGCGCCCGCGGTGTTTATCTCAGCAGTATTCCCGACTACGCCGGCAACCCCTACGTTGCCCTTCGCACCGACAGCACGCACCCGTTGGGCATGCCGTCGTTCACGCTCGACGAGTATGAGCGTGCCACCGAAGAGGGCTGCTTTAAGAAATTCTCCAAGCTCGACAGCCTGGGCCGCACTCGCAAGGCGCTCGCCTGCGTAGGCCCCGAGTCGCTCGGACAGGGAAAGCGCGGCGATATCTCGCGTATCCATCCTGCCGGTTGGCACCAGCAGCGCTACGACTTTATTCCAGGCCAGAGCCTCTACAACCGCTGCCACCTCATCGCCTGGTCACTCTGCGGCGAAAACGCCAACCGCAAGAATCTCCTCACCGGCACGCGCTATCTCAACGAGACGGGCATGCTGCCGTTTGAAGAGCAGATTCTTAACTACATCCGCGACACGGGCAACCATGTGCTCTACCGCGTCACGCCCATGTATAACGAAGAGGAGCTTGTCTGCCGCGGCGTGCGCCTTGAGGCTCAATCGGTCGAGGACCACGGCAAGACCCTCTGCTTCCACGTGTACTGCTACAACCTGCAGCCGCACGTGCAGATCGACTACGCCACCGGCCGCAACCAGGCATCCGGAGACTAGTGCCGACCGCGCCGCCCGTAACCCAAAAAATGATCCGTTTTCCTCCGTCCCCAAGGGATCAAATAAGGCCGCCCCGGTTACCCAGGGCGGCCTTTTCGCCAGCGCCCACATTACAGGCAAAGCCACGCGCTACTTGGCACGGCCCTCCTCATAGCGCTCGACCAGCTTGGCTTGAACGTCATAAGGCACCTGCTCATAGCCTGCGGGCTTCATGGTAAAGTCGCCTGTGCCGCGCGTGATAGAGCGCAGGCGCGTCGAATAATCCGTCAGCTCGGCCAGCGGCGCCTGGGCAATAACAACGGTATCGCCGCGTTCATCGGTCTCCATGCCCGTCACGCGACCGCGCGATGCCGAGATGTCGCCCATCACGGCGCCGGCGTAGCTCTCGGGGATAGTCACCGTGATTTCCTCGATGGGCTCCAGCACCACCGGGTCGGCATCGGCACATGCCTTGCGCAGGCCGATGCGAGCCGCCGCGCGAAACGCCATCTCGTTGGAGTCGACGCTGTGATACGAGCCATCGTACACCGCGACGCGAATGCCCGTAAGCGGGTAGCCGGCAATGATGCCGTCCTTCATGGTCTCCTGGACGCCCTTGTCCACGGCGGGGATCAGCGAGCGCGGAATGCGGCCGCCTACGACCTCGTCCACAAACTCATAGCCATCGCTCGTGCCGTCGGGTCCAATGAGCGGCTCAACGCGCAGCCAGCAGTCGCCATACTGACCGGCACCGCCAGTCTGCTTCTTGTGGCGGCCCTGGGCACTCGCCGTGCGGCGGATGGTCTCGCGATACGGAATGCGGATCGGCACGCTTTTGGCCACGACCTTGGTACGATCCTCCAAACGGTTGAGCAGCACCGAAACCTGCGCCTCACCCACCGCCGAAATGATGGTCTGGCCGGTCTCCTCGTCACGATCGATGCTCATGGTCGGATCGGCCTTGCAGGCCTTCTCGATAAACGTGTAGAGCTTCTCCTCGTCGCCGCGGTTCTCGGCCTCGATGGCGATGCGGTACTGCGAGTTGGGGAACTTAAACGCCGCAGCCTCGACCTTGCCAGTAATCGAGAGCGTATCGCCCGTCTCGGCCGCCAGCTTGGGCGCCACGATGATATCGCCGGCATAGGCGTGACCGACCTCGGTCATGTCGCGGCCGCACATCACATACAGGTGAGCCAGACGATCGCTCTTGCGGGTGCGCGCGTTGATCAGCTCAAGGCCCGGCTCAAGCGTGCCCGTCAGCACCTTGATAAAGCTGATGCGGCCCTGCTGCGGATCGGCCAGCGTCTTAAACACAAATGCCACCGGACGGTCATCGTCACTCGAGATCTTGAGCGAGTCGCCGTCGATGAGCGGCATCTCGCCGTAGTCAGTCGGCGCCGGGAAGTACGTGGCGATGTCGTCCATCAGCGAGTTGACGCCCTGTTCCTTAATGCAATCGCCCGCAAAGACCGGCACAAAGATGCGCTCGGCGATCGCTTTCGACAGCAGGCCTTCGAGCTCCTCCTGCGTCAGCGTCTCCTCGCCTTCCAAGTACTTCATCATCAGTTCGTCGTCAGCCTCGGCCACCAGCTCGCACAGATGGTCATGGGCTTCCTCGGCCTGGGCACGATACTCCTCGGGAATCTCCGACTCAACGGCCTCGGTGCCGTTGCAATGGCGCGCCTTCATGCGCACCAGGTCGATGATGCCGTTAAAGTCCTCGCCCTCGCCCCAGGGGAGGGTCACGGCGCCTAGGCGCGTGCCAAAGCGCTCCTGCAGCAGGTCCATCGTGGTCGCAAAGCTGGCCTCGGGACGCGACAGGCGGTTTACGAACACCGCACGCGCCAGGCGCAGGTCCTCGGCGGCATACCAGAGCTTGACCGTCGTTGGCTGCGGGCCGGCCTCGGCGTCGACCACAAACAGCGCCGTCTCGCAAACGCTCATCGCAGCAAAGGCGTCGCCGATAAAATCGGGATAGCACGGAGCATCGAGCACGTTGATGCGGGCGCCCTTCCAGTCGATCGGCGCGATGGTCGTCGAGATGGAGAATGAACGCTTGACCTCTTCGGGGTCATAGTCGAGCGTGGGCTTGGTGCCGTCGTGGCCACCCAGGCGGGCGGTCTTACCGGAAAGGTGGAGCATGGCCTCGGCGAGTGAAGTCTTGCCCACCCCGCCTTGGCCTACGAGCACCACGTTCCTTACGTTGCCGGTCTTGGGAGCACCCATGATGACCTCCTTGCAGGGTCGCGCGCGATGCGCGACGCCAACGGGGAGAGTTCGCGGTCGATGCCGTCCCGGGAGCAGCATGGTCGGCAGCCGAGCCGACTCACCCTCCAAATGTCCTATGCCACCACCCTACCCTCACAGGCGACTGTCCATGCACACCTTTCGGCGCACGTATGAATACAGGCGGCGAGAGGAAGGGGCGAGCTTGCGAGGCAATTATTGAACCCCACGGATGCAAAAACCGCCGCAGATCATAAGACCTGCGGCGGTTTCGCCTCAATAAACAGTTGAATAAATAGCTGAGCCTATCCCTCGATACGGCTCAAGAACTCACGGGTACGCTGCTCGCGCGGATGGTCGATAACCTGCTCGGCAGGCCCCTCCTCGACAATACGACCGCCGTCCATAAAGACCACGCGGTCGGCAACGTCGCGGGCAAACTGCATCGCGTGCGTCACGATCACCATCGTCATATTCTGCGCAGCAAGGTCTTTAATGACACGCAGCACCTCGGCCGTCAGCTCGGGATCGAGCGCCGAAGTCGGCTCGTCAAAGAACAAGATTTCCGGGTCGAGCGCCAGGGCGCGGGCAATACTCACGCGCTGCTGCTGACCGCCCGAAAGCTCACACGGAACCTTGTTCTCGTTGCCCGTCAGCCCCATTTGCGCAATCAGCTCGTGAGCGCGGGCTTCCGCCTGCTCGCGCGGGCGCTTGAGCACGCGGATCGGTGCATCGGTGATGTTTTTCATCACGGTATAGTGCGGGAACAGATTGTAGTTCTGAAACACCAGACCAAACCGCGAGCGCGCCTGTTTGGGTACATCGCCCTTTGCGTACACCGCGCCCGAACCCGCATCCGTCGCGACGGCAAGGTCGCCAAACGAGAGCGAGCCACCGTCAAGCGTCTCGAGCAGCGTGGCACAGCGCAGCAGCGTGGACTTACCGCCGCCCGAAGGCCCGATAATCGCCACGACCTCGCCACGCTTTACCTCGAGCGAGATATCCTTGAGCACCTCATTGCCGCCAAACGCCTTACGCGCGTTCGATATATTCATTACCGTTCCGGACACGGGAACCTCCATGTGTTTAAAAAGTCAGCGAGCGTGTGACTGACGAGACAATGTGCTCCGAAAGAGGAGCGCCGCGTACTTCTGTACGCAAGCGACGGTTTGAGGAGCAGATTGGCCGTCAGGCACGCGCGCAGCGTCGAGCAGTCCGCCGTTCGTTAGAACGGCGGAACGATCTAGTCATGGTAGTAATCCAATTTTTTCTCCGTGGCGCCCAACAGCATCTCGACCACGAAGTTGAAAACCCAGTAGATCAGCGCCGCAATCGCAAACGGTACCATGCTCACCTGCGAGGCAACCAGGGCCTTGGCGGTCGAGAACATCTCGCCCACGCCAATGGCAAACGCCAGCGACGTGTCCTTGACCAGCGTGATGATCTCGTTGCCCATCGCCGGCAGAATACGCTTGGCGACCTGCGGCATCACGATATACAGAAACGTCTGCATGCGCGAATAGCCCAGCACCTCGGCTGCCTCGTATTGACCGCGCGGAATGGACTGCAAGCCCGAGCGATAGATCTCGGCAAAGTAGCCGGCGTAGTTGATGATGAACGCCACGACGCATGCCGTCCATTTGGAATCGGGCGTGAGCGAGATGCCGAACACGTAGTACGGGGCAAAGTAGATGGCAAACATCTGTAGCATGAGCGGCGTGCCGCGCATCACCGAAATATAGATACGCGCGATCCAACGGAGCGGCGCAATTTTGCTCATGCGCATGAACGCCACGGGGATTCCCAGCGGAATCGACCCCAGCAGCGTCAGCACAAACAGCTGCAAACTGACCAAGAATCCCTGGCCAAGCATCTGCATCATGACCTGAATAGACAACCCAAGCTCTCTTTCACAGCAACAGAACAGCGAACCCAATACTAAAGCGGGTTTTCCAGGTGCCCGAGTTTGCCGTGAAAGAGGAGCGCCGCGTACTAAATGTACGCAAGCGACGGTTTGAACGGCAAAATCGGGTGCCTGGGAAAGCCGCTATTTCAAAACCCAGTTGTCGAAGGAAAGACCGTAATCTGCATATTTATCGCACAGGTCCTTGACCGTGCCGTCCTCGTAGAGTGCCTTGAGCGACTCGGTCACGGCATCGGCGGACTTGGTGTCGCCCTTCTTAAAGCCAACGGCGTAGTGCTCGCTAGACAGCGGCTTGTCGAGCTGCGTATAGGCATCGGGCTTGGCGGCAAGCTGATATTGAGCGATCGAGAGATCACAGGCAACGGCATCGACCGCGCCACTCTCGAGCTGCATAAACGCCGTGTTGTACTCGCCGATGGTATCGAGCGTGGCAAACGTCGCGGCCAAATCCTTCTGGTCGCCCTCGAGTACATCCTGAGCGGCGGAATCAGTCTGGGTGATCACGGTCTTGCCGGCAAGATCGTCCCAGCTCTTGATACCCGCGTCCTTCTTGACCACGAGCACTTGCTCGTTAAGCATGTACGGCTCGGAGAACGTGTAGTCGTCCTCGCGGCCCTCCATGGTAAAGCCGTTCCAGATGCAGTTGATGGCACCCGAGTTGAGCAGCGTGTCCTTGGCATCCCAGTCGATAGCCTCATACTCAACGTCCCAGCCTTGCTTGTCGGCAACGGCCTTGGCAAGGTCGAGGTCAAAGCCCGTGTACTCGCCATCGTCGCCCACAAAACCGTACGGAGGATAGGACTTGTCAAAGCCCACGACGAGCTTCTTGGACTCCGCAGCGCCCTTCACGTCCTTGGCTGCGGCAGAGCCAGCAGCGGAGCCCTTGCCGGCACCACCGCCGCAACCGACAAGACCAAGGCCAAGCACCGTGGCAAGCGAGCCGGCTAGACCAACAAACTGACGACGAGACATATCGGTATTCATGGTATCCCCCTTGATAGCACTTTAGTTAGGTAAAGTGAGTCATGTAACGTTCAGAATCATACACTTTAGCGTGATAGAGCACAAGGCGAGTTTGCCCGCCGCGTGAGGGGTGCGGGGGTTAAGTTTCCTGCTCTACAGTCCTGCTCACGACGGAGGCCACATTAAGTGGCCTCCTGTTCGTGCGGAACTCGCGATAAACTTAACCCCCGCACCCCTCACGCGGCGGGCAACCGTCGTTGGGCTTATCACTGACACGAATAAACCGCTTGTATATCGTCTGCTAGCTTGGCACGGTACAATACTTGCAGCTTTAATTCATGAATTAGTGGAGTTATTGATGGCAGAATCTCGTGCGGAGCGTAGGGCTCGTCGTGCTTTGGTGGAGGCGGCTGAGGGGTCGAAGGAGGAGAAATCTTCTACGAAATCCAAGTCTTCTAAAGCTGCAAAAAGCAAGTCGACCAAAAGCAAAGCTAAGGCCAAGCGCTCTGGCTCTCGTCAGGGCGGGGACAAAGCGTCTCACGTTCGTTCCAAGGCCTCGCGCAAGGATTCGGCTCAGCCTGCTCGTAAAACTGAGGATCCCAAGTCTCCCTGTTCGATCATGAAATCTTGCGGTGGGTGCACGGCGCTCAATCGTCCTTATAAGAAGCAGTTGGCGGCCAAGCAGGCTGCTATGGAGGAGCTTTTTGCTTCGCTTTGTGAGCGTGAGGGTATCGCCGTTGATCCTATTCGCGGTATGGGCGTCACCCTGGGCGACCCGGGTAAATATCCTGCGCCGCGTGGCTTTCGTCATAAGGCCGCCACTCCCTTTGCCCCCGGTAAGGAGGGCGCTGTCCGTTGCGGTTTCTTTGAGCGCGGCACGCACAGAATCGTTGCCGTACCCGAGTGTCCTGTCGAGGCGCCAGGTGCCCGTCAGATTCTCAACGGCATCGCACGCGAAGCTGAGCGGCTGCATATTCCCGCGTTTAATGAGGACAAGCATCTTGGTCTGCTTCGCTATGCCGTCGTCCGCTGCGGTTGGCGTACCGACCAAGTCATGGTTACGCTCGTGACCGCCCAGCGCGACTTACCGCATGCGCAGGAGTTCTTTGAGGCCGTCGCGGCGCTCGATCCGCATATCGTCACCGTTGCCCAAAATATCAATGGCCGTCCCGGTAACGCCATCTTGGGCGAGGAGACTCGTATCGTCTATGGCGCCGAGTGCATGCGCGACCAGTTGCTCGGCTGCAACTTCGATATCTCCCCCACCGCGTTTTATCAGACCAACCCGCAGCAGACCGAACTGCTCTATCAGCTCGCGATTGACGGCATGGATCTGCAGCAGGGTGACGTACTCATGGATGCCTATTGCGGTAGCGGAACTATCGGCCTGTGCGCAGCCAAAGCCGCCCAGGACAAGGGCATCGGCATTATGCTGCTCGGCGTGGAGCGCAACCCGGCGGGCATCGCTGACGCACGTCGCAACGCCGAGCTCAACGGCCTCACCCGCAGCGCCTGGTTTATGACCGACGATGCCACCGACTACATCCTAGATGCCGCCGACAACAACGAGCGCGTTGACGTCCTCTCCATCGACCCGCCGCGCGCCGGCTCCACACCCGAATTTCTTGAGGCCGCCTGCGCACTTAAGCCGCGCCGCATCACCTATATCAGCTGCAATCCAGCCACCCAAGAGCGCGACCTACACCAGCTCCTCGACGGTGGCTATCGCCTGCTCAAGATCACGCCAGTCGACATGTTCCCTCATACCGACCACACCGAAACAGTAGTGGTCCTCGAGCGACGCTAACCAACCCCCGCAGATTTTAGGACAAGAAAGGGGGCGGCCCGTCTGGACCGCCCCCTTTCGTTGGACATATGAGCCTCGTTACATCCCCTTGCGCAGGTCGCACACACCGGCTGCCGCCATCTCGCGCAGCAGCGTCTCGCGGTCACGCGTCACAATCAAATCCAGCGGGAAGTGAATCTCGTCGAGCAACTCGCGCGCCTGGTCAAGCTTGCCAATGGCCATACCAATGTGCGCATCAGTCGACACGCCAATGCCCACGCCCAGCTCGGCGCAGCGCTCGGCAATCTTGCGGCACACGTCCCAATGCCCAGCATCGTTGCCATGCTCAAGACTATGGTTGTTAATCTCGATAATCTTGTGCTTGGCCTTGGCCGCCAGCAGTACCTCATCGATTTCGAACGGCACACCCGAACGACCCGTATGCCCAAGCATGAACACCTTGGGGTGCTCCAGGGCATTGATGTACATCTCGGTCGTCTGGGCGAGCGTCGCGCCTTCGGCAAACTGCGGATTATGCACGCTTGCCACCAAATAATCCAAATTGCGCGTCACCAATTCGAACAGCGAATGCTGGTGACTGTACGAATCGCCGGCAATATCGAGCGAAACGGGAATGTCCTCGCCAAACAAGCTTCCGTCCAGCGAAACGATATCGGCTTCGGCGCCGCGAAGCACCAGCACGCCGCTCCAAATGCGCGGCCAGATATCCTGGTTAATAAAGAACTGGAAACTGCGCAGGTCATTGGGGCAAGGCGTAACCATCGAGCTTAAATGATCAGCGGAACCGAGCACCTGAAGGCCGCGCTCCGCCGCCCAATATATGTTCTCCTCGATGGTTGAATACGCATGCGCAGAGAACATCGTATGAGTATGGATATCACAAGAAAGCAGGTAGGGCATCGGGTCTCCTTATCCGGTATGGCCGTCGCGTATATTCATTGTACGCATAGCATTCGATGGTCGTAAAACCGCTCCATCCCAACGACACAACGTCCATGACAACGGGGTCCGGCTTAAAACCAAACCCCGTTTCACGTAAAACATTGTAAGCAGAGCGCTTTACTTTTGACGATACTCGTCGGCCAGCTGCTTCCAGGCGGGCAGTGAGTTGACGATAGTCTCGTAGCTCACGCAGTAGCCCAAGCGGAACCAGCCCGGCATGCCAAAGCTGTCCGAGGGCACTGCGAGCAGTTCGTACTTCTTCGCGCGCTCGCAGAAGGCGTTCGCATCGGGCTCCAGCGCTTTCACCCATAGGTAGAACGCGCCATCCGGCTCAACATAGGTGTAGCCGTACTCCGCTAGTGCGTCGGTAAGCGCGGTGCGGTTGCGCGCATAGGCCTCAACGTCACTCGGCTCATCGATGCAGTCGATAATTACGCGCTGGAAGAGCGCCGGCGCGCACACGAAGCCCAGCGTACGGGCGGCACCGGCAACAGCCGGCATCAGACGCGCAGCCTGCGGATTGGTGTTGGGAACCAAGATCCAGCCCACGCGCTCACCAGGCAGCGAAAGCGACTTGGAATACGAGTAGCACACGATGGTGTGCTCGTAGATCGAAGGCACCCAAGGCACCTCGGCGCCATAGACAATCTCGCGATACGGCTCATCCGAGATAAGCATGATCGGGTTCTCGGGATCGCGCTGAGCGTTGGCCTCGCGCAGAACATTGGCCAGTCGCGTCAGCGTGTCGCGCGTATATACGGCACCGGTCGGATTGTTGGGCGAGTCGATGATGACGGCAGTCGTCTTATCAGTAATCGCCTTGAGCACGTTGTCCACGCTCAGCTGGAACGTATCTTCATCGGCGAGCGCCTCGACACACGTACAACCGGCCTTCTCAATCCACACGCGATACTCCGGGAAGTACGGGGCGATAACAATAACCTCGTCGCCCGGATTCGTAACGGCATTGAGCGTACAGGTGAGCGAAGCCGCGGCGCCCACCGTCATAAAGACATCCTTGCCCTCATAGCTCGTACCGAAGCGACGGTTGAGCGACTCAGCAACGGCGGTACGGCACTGCGGTAGGCCCGGTGCGGGAGTGTAGCCGTGCAGCTGGTCACTGGGCAGTTCAAGCGCCTTTTTGATGGACTCCGCGACGGCAGCGGGTGCCGGAACGCTCGGGTTGCCCAGCGAGAAATCGAACACGTTTTCCGCGCCGATTTGCGCCTTGCGCTCAAGGCCATAGCTAAAAATCTCGCGGATGATGGAGCTTTCCGCACCGCGAGCATACATAGTTTCGTTGATCATCTGTTCCCCTTTCGCATAGGCGCTATTGTACGCTTTAGTCGGGAAAAGCGCCGCAGCAATGTTGATTGGGGACAGACTTAAATGCGTGAAAACGCTCATTTAAGTCTGTCCCCAATCAGCAGATGGCCCCATATCGCTCAAAAGAAAAGCCTCCGCAGGTTTCCCCGCGGAGGCTTTCACCACAAAGACTATTTGTCGTCGTCGGCGTCGGCACCGGCATTGACGGCACAGTCATCATCGTCAGTCTCGGATGTGGCTTCGGCATCCTCCTGCATAGCCGCCTGCGCAAATGCCGCGGCATCAGCCGCCAGCTCCTCCTCGCTCATGCGAGGCGCACGCTTCTTGGTCGGCATGCCGGCCGCCTTGGCGTTGCGCTCCTCCTTGGCCGCCAGGATATCGCCCTCGCGCTCAAGGTAGACATCCCACTCGTTGTCGAGCAGGGCGTTCACGGCGTCACCCTCGACGGTCTCGCGCTCAAGCAGTACCTTGGCCATCAGGTCAAGCTGATCGCGACGGGCATCCAGGATCTCGACCGCACGACGATGGGCCTCACGCATAATGCGCTGGACCTCGATATCGATGCGACGCGCCGTCTCCTCGGAGTAATCCTGATGGTCGGCATAGTCGCGGCCCAGGAATACCTGATGCTGCGCCTCACCAAACACCTGCGTTCCAAGCTCCTCGCTCATGCCCAGGCGCGTGACCATCTCGCGCGCCATCTTGGTCGCGCGCTCCAGATCGTTGCTCGCGCCCGACGTGATGTCGTCGCACATGAGCTCCTCGGCCACGCGACCGCCCAAGAACACGGCAAGCTCGTCGAGCATCTCGTTCTTGGTCTTGAGGAAGTGATCCTCTTGCGGAAGCTGCAGCGTGTAACCCAAAGCCTGGCCGCGGCTGACGATCGAGATCTTGTGAACCGGATCGGAGTGCTCCAGGATGTGGCCCACCAGAGCGTGACCGCTCTCGTGGTAGGCAATCGTGGTGCGCTCGGCCTCGGTCATCACGCGACCCTTGCGCTGCGGACCGGCAATCACGCGCTCCATCGATTCCTCGACCTCGTCCATCGAGATCACGGAACGATGGCGGCGGGCAGCCAGCAGCGCAGACTCGTTGAGCAGATTTGCCAGATCGGCGCCGGTGAAGCCAACGGTCATCTGGGCGAGCTTCTCAAACTTCACGTCCTCGTCCATCGGCTTGTTCTCGGCATGCACGCGCAAGATCTGCTCGCGGCCCTTCACATCCGGACGGTCGACCGTGACCTGACGGTCAAAACGACCGGGACGCAGCAATGCCGGATCCAGGATGTCAGGACGGTTGGTTGCAGCGATCAGGATGACCGACTCGCTCTCCTCAAAACCGTCCATCTCGACCAGCAGCTGGTTGAGCGTCTGCTCGCGCTCATCGTGACCGCCGCCCAAGCCAGCTCCGCGCTGACGTCCCACGGCATCGATCTCATCGATGAAGATGATCGACGGGGCCTGGGACTTGGCCTCCTTAAAGAGGTCACGCACGCGGCTGGCGCCGACACCCACGAACATCTCGACAAAGTCGGAACCCGAGATGCTAAAAAACGGCACGCCCGCCTCGCCGGCAACGGCCTTGGCCAGCAGCGTTTTACCGGTGCCCGGAGGGCCCACCAGCAACACGCCGCGCGGGATCTTGGCGCCCAACTTGCGATAGCGATCCGGATCGCTCAAAAAGTCGCGGATCTCCTCGAGTTCCTCGACTGCCTCGTCCACGCCGGCAACGTCTTCAAACTTGACCTTGGGGCGCGTGGCCTCGTTGGTCTTGGCGTTGGTCTTGCCAAACTGCATGTTCCTGTTGTTGGCGCCCATCATCTGGCGCATAAAGTAGAACATGATGGCGATCAGGGCGATCGTTGGAAGCACGCTCATCGCCAGATCGCCCCAAAAATCGGGATCATTGGTGTTGACGATGTACTTGGTATCGGGGTGCTCCGCCATAAGCTCGGCAAGCGAATCGGAGCCGACATAGGTCGAGGAGAAGCTCTTGAGCTCGCTCGTATCGCCCTTGTCCTTCTTCGTCTTCCAGTAATGACCCGTCACGCTTCCGTCTTGAACCGTATAGGTCAGATCTTCGACGCGATCCTGCTTGATGGCGCTCACCATCTCGCTCGTCGCGAGCTTTACGGTATTGCTGGAATTGGCAAAGCCGGAGCCCATGTTAAAGAAGGCGTAGCCCAGAAGCGCGCAAGCCAAAATAAAATACAGCCAGCCCGTACGCGTGGGCTTCTTGCCTCCGGGCATCCCCGGGATCTTAGGCTCCCGGGGAGTCTGGGAATTGTTATCGTTACGGTCGTCGGGCATCTTACGAATAAACCTCCGGTTTCAAAATGCCCAGATACGGAAGGTTACGATAGCGCTCGGCATAGTCGAGGCCGTAGCCCACCACAAAGGCATCGGGGCAATGGGTTCCAACATACTTGGGCGTGACGGCCGAGGTACGGTCCTCAACGTCCTTCCACAGGAAGGCAGCGACCTCCAGAGAAGCGGGCTTGCGGCTCTCGAGGTTCTTCATCAGATACTTGAGCGTCAGGCCCGAGTCCAGAATGTCCTCGACGATCAGCACGTCGCGACCGCGGATGTCGATATCCAGGTCCTTAATGATACGCACGATACCCGAGGACTTCACACCGTTGCCATAGCTCGAAACAGCCATGAAATCGATGTTGGTCGGCAGCTCGATCTTGCGCATCAGGTCGCCCATAAAGACCACAGCGCCGCGCAGGACCGCAATCAGCACCAGATCCTTACCCGCGTAGTCGCGAGTAATCTGCTCGCCTAGGCGAGAGACGATACCGTCGATATCCTCCTGCGTAAACAGAACCTTCTCGATATCCGGATGTTGAGAAGCCATGACAACCCTTTCTTGTGCTTATCGCCCACACACCGCCGTATGGACGCGAACTTCACATTCTATCAGCGCACGGTGTATATTTTCCAGCCCATACGCCATCAGCGCGGGAATACCGTTAACGTCGCACAGAATAGCTGGCGTGGGACGCTATTCCGCATCGACCACACGAAGCAGATACGCCACGCGCGTTGCGGCCGTGCATTTAAAACGCTCGTCCGTGCGAACGCCTGCGACCCATACCACGGCACCTCCCGGAGCCGTTCTCACCACGGGGACGCCTGCGCGCTCAGAAACGGGAATGCGAGCCTCGTTGAGCAGGTCAGATACCTTCTTACTTCGCCCACTCATGCCCAACGGACACATCACATCCCCCGGCGCGGGACCGTCTACCCACAGACGCGCCAAACGCGCCTCGGCGGGAATCTCCCCGCGCGAGCCGGCGAGCATCCGTTCGCTATCGCGATCGGCAAAGCCCAGCGTCGCGGCATCCACCATAGCGGTCACCCCTCCGGCACCCGCGAGCTCGCGGGCACGGCGCACAATATCACACCCCGGCTCCACAGCCATCGGCTCTGCCACCAGAATGCGGCCCGCCCCCAGCGGCAATCGACCGGGAATGGTGACCCAATCGGCAACTAACCCCTCGCGCGCCGCCGGGGCCTTAAATGACAGCATGCCAAACTCCACGCGCGCGTCGATTCCCGCCGGCAGCGTGACCGAACCCGAGCCCTCGGCGACACAGGCGAGCACGCGCTCCACATGCCGCATCTCCGGGCGAGCGTCGGGGTCGATACGCTTAATTGCCAGTCGCACCATGCGCCGAACAATCACCACCTCGGCCGCGGCCAGTCGGCGAGCGTCAAGGACCAATGCACCCGCCGCCTCCTTACGCAGGCAGCTTCGAAACGCCTGTGCGGAAAGTTGGGAAAGAAAGGCGTCCTCATCGCCTAGGATCTCGCAGGCGGTGCCAATCGTCTTGCAGACGCTCGCGTTACGCTGCGCCACTACCGGCATCACCCGATGGCGCACGTAGTTACGCAAGTACGACACGTCCTCGTTGCTCTCGTCCTCTCGCCACGGCTGACCATGCACCTGCAGATAGCCTACGAGCTCATCATGAGTCAAGTCGAGCAAGGGACGCACCACGATATTCCTCCGGCGAGGAATGCTCGATAGACCAGCGGGCCCCGAACCCTTAATCGCGTTCATCAAAAACGTTTCCGCCCGATCAGAAGACGTGTGCGCAGTGCAGATACGAGCCGCCGTTCGCGGTGCCCCCGTCTGGGCGCAGAGCTCGCGAACATACCTCCGCGCCGCGGCATAGCGCACCTCGCGGGCAGCCGCCTCGATATTGCCCGATTCATCATCAAAATAGGCATGCTCAACACACAGCGGTAGACCATATTGCGCGCAGAGCTCACGCACGAAGGCCTCGTCGCCATCGGAGGCCTCGCCGCGCAGATGATGGTTCACATGCAGCACGTGCAGTCGCTCGCGCGCGATGGGGGCTACACCACGCCCATCCAGAATATCCAACTTTGATGTGCACGCCATAAGAAGCAAAGCCGTCGAGTCCGCACCACCTGATACCATGAGCACCACGGGGGCAGCCGTCTGCCGCGTTGCCAGGGCTTTATCATCGGCCCACGATGCAGTATGGCGTCCATAATGCTGAGATACCGTTGGCATTTGCTTCCTCCTCTATTCGTTCTCACCCATTGTATCCTTTGGAATCTTATGTCTCGTCTGCACCTTCATATCCTTGGCAGCGGCTCAAAAGGCAACTGCGCGCTCATCGAAGGCCCCCAGGGGCTCATCATGATTGACGACGGTCTTTCTCGGCGCGAGACATTAAAGCGCATGGCAGAACTGGGGCTCTCGGCAGACAACGTCTCGGCTCTTCTCATTACTCATGAGCATAGCGATCACATCAAGGGTCTCGATGTCTGGTGCAAGCACTGGCACGGCCCCATCTTTGCCAGCAGGGGCACACTTTCGAGCAAAGAAAATCTTTCGCATCTGCCTGTCGAGGAATTCGATCCCGGTGACACCCTATCCATTGCCGGCATCCACGTGCAAACCTACTCAACATCACACGATGTCATCAATCCAGTCGGCTATCGATTCGACGCCCTCGATGATTCCATCGGCTTTGCCACCGACACCGGAGAGCTATCGAGCCAAGCCATGAACACCCTCAAAGATTGTCGAGTCCTCGCGCTCGAAAGCAACCACGATGTGACCATGCTGCGCGAGGGAGAATATCCCCGCTTTCTGCAGGAGCGCATCCTATCTACAAAAGGGCATCTCTCCAACGATCAGGCAGCCGAAGCCGCACGCGAGCTTGTTACCGATCGCACCGAACAGCTCATTGCCATGCATATCAGCCAAGATAACAATCGTCCGAGCCTTACCGTCAAAAGCTATGCCAAAGCTCTAGCCGCAACCCTGGATGACGAGGTCGGCAGCTCCGCCACCCTTCTCCAAGGATCACGAAAACTCTCGATATGCCCCGCAAGCCAGTATCGGCCAGCAACCATTCAATAGGCTTTCCTAGACAGCAAAAGGGGCCGGGAATCGCTTCCCAGCCCCTTTCGTTATCTTTTAATAGCGCAGAACATCAACGAAGTTAGTCGATGGAGATCTTCGTAACGTTCTTCTTCTCGACGATCTTGGGAACCGTAACGGTCAGGATGCCGTCAGCGTACTTAGCCGAGAGGCCCTCGCTAGAAGCGTCCTTAAGATACACGCCACGCGTCGCGCTGTACGAGCTGAACTCCTTCTGCAGGAAGTTCTTGCCCTCGTTCTCATCGTCTTCCTCGACATTCACGCTAATGGACAGACGGCCCTCGTTAAGCTCGACATCGATATCGTCCTTGGCGACGCCGGTCAGATAAGCCTTGACCTCATAGCCATCGCCCTTATCCTCAACGTCAACGGGGAACGCCTTAGAGGCAATCGAGCCGTTCGCCAGGTCACTCATATCATCAAACAGATCGAACAGCGAGCTTGCAGAGGGACGAACGCCAAAAACCGAACGATAAGGAACCATGCTTGCCATGTTTACCACTCCTTTATAGGACTGCCGAGTCATCTTCTAGGTGACTGGGACTTCTTTTGACGCTCTTATATATGCCCACCCGGAGCTCATATATACATCGACTATAAGGTTTTTTGAGTCCAATACTATAAGAATATCTAAGTGCGTATGACTCAGGTTTAGGGAAGGTTAAGGTTCTTTGAACCAGGGCTTAAATAACGAGTATGTCCACAGCTACAAATAACAAGGGGCTTACAATGAGCGCGTACACGTTGTTGGTAACGAGCTAAAGGGCATCATGGACGACCGAAACCAGAACAATATGTTTATGCCGACAGAGGGGGAAGATACTTCCACGCAGCCGCCACGGTTCCATCGCCCCCACATCTCACAAGAGCCCATTAATGATTCAGAGCCCGAGTATGTGACGAGAAATCGATATCAAACGCTCGAGGATGCCCAGACGGGACGTAAGCATATGGGCGTCGCATCGGGCGATCCCGTATATCTGAAAGATGCACCGTTATCAAAAAACAGCGCAATCAATGACAACCCGACGAAAACATCCAAAACTCGACAGCAAAGAGGTCCTCGACCTAAGCAAACCTTAAAGCATTCGGCTCGTTATCTCGAGACGCCAAAACAAGGGAAAACCATCTTCGTCTCATCAAGTAAACGACGTAAGCAGCATCGAGTCCAATTCCTGCTTTTGATCATTGTGGTCATAGCAGTTGCCCTTGTGATTCGATTTATTGTCTTTAAATAAAGGCTCATTTCCCATAAGCCCAACCGGGTCACGGGTGAAATGCAACTACATTATGAGTTATTAACACAAAAAAGGGGGAGGCCGCGAGGCCTCCCCCTTCTTCAGTTCAAGCAGACGGCTCGGTGCCGTCCACCGGTCAGCGGCGCCCTGGCCTCCCACGGGCTGACCCCGCAGTACTCTCGGCGCGATGGGGCTTAGCTTCCGGGTTCGGAACGGGACCG